>JAGFIY010000174.1 GCA_024103215.1 Melioribacteraceae bacterium
ATATACCGGATTTGGAAGAGTATTCACTTGTAAAATAGATTGTTTAACACTTGGGCAGCTACAGACTAAATCTTGCAGCGGAAGGGAATACAGTTGACGAGTGTATGCTGGTATTGATGCAAAAATTAAGATTCCTTTCTCATCAATAATTATATCTTGTGATAGAATTTTTACTTATGTTGAATAATAAATTTGTATCACTTTTTATCTTGTCGAGATTCTCCTTTAACATTCGTTTTCGCTTTCCGTAGTGAGATTTAAACATAATTAAATAGATCTCCATCAAACATATCTTTTATGAGGAAGAAATGAACAGCAATAACCGTTTTGTTGTGTTTTTCTTTATCTCCTTTCTGCTTTTAGTTTCACTATTAATTCCCGGCTGCGATGTAATTTTATTAACCAAACTTGCCGGGGAAATGAACAAAAATTATGATGTCTCTTTTAGTGAAGACCAGTTATCCGAACTGAGAACCGCCAAGTCGGCAGGCATAAAAGTTATCCAAGTGTATGATTCGCAATCGGAATTCCCCAGCCCATATAACAAAGAAAATTACAGTATCCTCCCAATTTATGAGGTTACAAAAGACGTGTTCAACAATGTCGGAATTGATGTTACAGAAAATAACGTGGCGGCAAATTCAATAGAAATCCAGGTGGAAGCAAACGGTCATTGGATAACTTCGAAGTATGAGGACATATTTACAAAAGCAAAAAAAACTCAATATTCCGGGGCAAGAATTGAAGGCTCAATAAAAATAATTTTTAAAGGACTTCCGCCCGTCGAATTAAATTTTGAATCCGAAAAATCACCACCGGCTTCTGTAGATGGATATTATAACAACCCGGTGAGCGCTCCTTATCAGACAGCTTTTGAATCTCAGCAGGAATATTCTTTTTCGAATATAATTATTACGCTAGTAGATTCAATATACGGCACAGCCGGCTTATATAGTATTTACAACCATTCTAAATACGATTTTATAAGAAAAACAGCTCTTGAAAGAATTGCCGGATACAGCGATTCAAACTCTACACAAGCACTTATTACAGCTATCGAAGATAATTCTGAGATTGTACGAAAAACTGCATGGGTTAACCTACTTAAGAGATCTAATGAAAAAATTATTGATCGGACAATTGAGTTATTGAAAAGCGATTCATATGAATCAAGATATCGTTCAGCAGAGTATCTTAGTATTTATAAATCCGAAAAAGCATTTCGACCGTTAATCGAAGCATTAAGAAATGATTCTTCCGGTCAAGGGTGTCAAGCATTTGCTGCAAAAGCGCTGGGTAATTATAATGACTCATCTTCGGTTCAATATTTAATTAATACTCTTAACTCCGACTTTTTATTTCTTCGTGCATATTCTGCCGAATCACTCGGCAGAATAAAAGACTTTAGAGCTATCGAACCGCTTATTCCATTACTTGATGACAAAGAAAAGACTGTTCGAGATGCCGCAGAAAACGCCTTATATGAAATCACAGATGAATCATTTGGATCAAGATCAAGCTGGGAAGATTGGTGGGAAAAAAATAAATCAAACTATATTAATTAGATACTTCGAGGAGGAAAAAATGAAGTGTCCCAAATGTGGGAAATGGAGATTGACGAAATTCTATATCTGTAAAAACTGTGGGTATAAGATCGATATTAAGTTTGAAGAATTGGTAAACCGGTTGACTTCCGAAAATGATGATGTATTTGTATCCGGGATGCGGGATGCTTGTAGTTATACTCATTCAAATAAGTTCT
>JAGFIY010000065.1 GCA_024103215.1 Melioribacteraceae bacterium
TCCAAATCCGTTTAACCCGACAACAACAATAGAATATACTATTCCGGAAGTGGGGGGCGAAAATCTTCATCCCCAACAATCAGTGAAATTAATTGTTTATGATATTCTTGGGCGAGAAGTTGCAACACTTGTAAACCAACAGCAGAAAATGGGGAGATATGAAGTTGTATTCAATGCATCAAAACTTTCAAGCGGAGTCTATCTATATAGAATGACAGCAGGAAATTATACTGAAACGAAAAAAATGATTCTGATTAGATAATCAAAAAAATTCGATTATTGCTAGGATAGCATTATAATTAATTAGAATCGCAAAGCTTAATTTTCAACCTGCAACTTGTTACCTGCGACCAACAATACTTAATCTAAGATTTTCAGATTCTCCGAACCTTCAGCTTCCGGGAAAACATATCTTACAACAACAGGATTCTCAAAAGATTTTCCACTCACAATTTTTTTTCTCTTCACGACCGAGTGTTCGATTAAAACATTCTTTCCTATCTCCGAACCGAATATATAACTGTTTCCTTTAAGCACGACATTATTACCGATCTTAAGCGGGTCATTTGTGCTTCCGGTTAAAAACACCCTTGTTTCAACTTTAACGTTTTCGCCGAGTTCAACATTGCCCTTAATAAAATTTCCGGGATAGATTTGCGTTCCGTTTCCAACGACGATTTTCTGTCCTTCAAAAGTGCTCATGTTAACTCCGTCCATCACAACAATGTTCTTCCCGAACTTGACTGAGCCGGTAAGTTTAACATTTCGTCCGATTTCTAAATTATAGTTTATATCAACATCTCCGCCGATATATGATCCTTTTCTTATCATAATATCAAGAGGTGTTCCCTCGTTGTCCATTTTGATAATTTGTTTTACAACGTTCTCATGAAGATAAAAATCATCGGGGTCTTCGACTTCAACAATATTTTTAATTTTTTCATATATAAGTTTTCTGTAAATTGAATTCATTTCTTTCAATACTGTTTTATCGTTGAAACCCATAATGACGTATTGTTTTTTAGGACTAACTGCATCAACACTTAAACCGGCGGAGTTGAAAATGGAAATCAAATCCGTAACATATATTTCACCTTGAACATTATTGCTGTCTATTTTATTTATCTGCTCGAAAAGAGGTTTGAATTTAAATGCAAAAACGCCTGAGTTAAACTCATTTATACTAATCAATTCGTTTTTTGTGAATGAATATGTTCTGTCGTTGTATTTAAGTTTATATTCTTCGTCTTCGTTTAATGCGTGTATATCCTTGTTCTCTTTTATCTCTATCACTTTGCCGAAATCTTTGCCGGAAGGATTTCCATTAATATCTGTTTCTTTTACACGAATAATCCTCCCATAATAATTTTCCTGAGCATCTCCCTCATACAATCCGGTTAACACCATCATATCAGATTTGCTCTCTTCAAAATCTTTTCGAAAACCGGAAATTGTATCCTCATCCAATAATCCCATGTCCCCAGGAAGAATAAAAACGTTTCCGTCGTAATTGTCGGTTCCCAAACTTTCCAGAGCTACTTGGACGGCATGTCCTGTTCCATTTTGAACCTCTTGGTAGGCAAATATTGTGCTGTTTTGCTTTCCGATTGTGCGGACAACATCTTCGGCTTTTATACCAACGACGATTACGGTGTTAACATCGCTTAATCCTTCCGAACAAGCATTATAAACTCTTTCAACTGTCGGAACTTCCCAAATTTTGTGCAACATTTTGCTTGTTCTCGATTTAATTCTTTTCCCATGCCCGGCGGCAAGTATAATTACCGTGTTCTTTTTTGAAGGATCAAACTTTGCTGAAAATTCCTTTATCATTTTATGTGTAGATTGATTTTCCATGTTTCCCCGGTATTTTTAATCACCTTTAGTTTAATAATAAGAAGTATTATAATTATTACAAATCTACAAAACCATTTTGTAATCATTTTCGACTAATATTACACCGAAAATTTTTTTATATATGCAAAGTAAATCAAAAACGAAATTCAAGTCCATATCTATGAAAAAAATCCTAACACTATCTCTGGTTTTGTTTTTACTGCAAACAGGTTCAATAAATTATTTTGCTCAAGATACTGGTTTTGGCGCCGGACTTATGCTAGGTGAACCGACGGGATTAAGCGGAAAGTACTGGCTCGATAAAACAAATGCTATCGATTTTGGACTCGGCTTTGCAATTTTTGAAGATGCCGGCAGAATGACATTTCACGCGGATTATCTTTATCATAATTGGAATTTGGTCGAAACAAATTTTGTGATGCCAATTTATTACGGATTCGGCGCAAGGTTCAGATTTAGGGAAGGGCGGAGCGGAAGTTTCGGAATACGAGGTGTTCTCGGAGCAACACTTTTCCTAAAGGAAGAACCTGTTGACATATTTTTTGAAATTGCTCCTGCGTTCAGGCTTTTTCCGAACACGGCTTTGGATTTTGATATTGCCCTCGGCGGACGATATTATTTTGAGATTCATTAAGCTAGTATTCCTTTTAGAGGAACCGAGTAAATTTTTTCCTGTTTAAGACCTTCTTTTTTGAAAATCTCGTTGACGCTGAACAAAGCCGAGGTTGCGGCTGCTTCCATTAGCATTGCCGGAGACTCAAGCTTTATCCAATCACCGGAAAAGTATAGATTTTCCACCTCGGTTTTAAAAGTCAGTCTATTTGAATTTAATCCTGTGTGAAATGCTGTAAAATCATCTCGAAGCTGAAGATGCTCATAAATTATTTGTGCATCTTTCATTTCGGGAAAGAAGTGATAAAATTCTGTTAAAAGATTTTCACTTACTTTGCTTACGCTTAAATTTTCATCGGGAACCGCATAAGAATGCAGTTCGTAAATCCCACCGTTGTTTTGTTCCGCCCATCTGCGGGAATCTTCTTCCATTTCATGATAGATGGTTATTGAATCAAGCATTTTCAAGGCTTCGGTAAATATGAAAAAAGGATATTTCCCTTTGTGCCTTTTGTTAGTCCAAATTCTTAAGACAGAATATTTCTGTGATTGCTTTTGTTTCATAACTTTATCAAAAAACAAGGGATAATTTCGCTTAAAATAAGGCGAATTTTGAATTATGTTTTTAGTGCCTTTTATATCGGAAGAAAGAACGAGATAATCGTAAAGTCCACCGTTTACCACAAACTTCCCGTTTACTTTATCAATCGAGGAAATGTTAATTCCTGTTCTATAAGAGAATTTTTTCTCTTTTGTAAAATTGAGGAATGGATTTATAAAAGTTTTTTCGAAATCATCGTTTAGAACATCGTAAATAAGTCCGAGATCGTTGCTTAGAAAATAAAAATGAAAACTCTTCATCAACTCTGCCACAGAAATTAACTGAGGTTCAGCAAAAAATGCCCGAGAGAATGATTCAAAAATCAGCTGCAATTCTTTAGGCAGCTTTGCTTTTGAAGCAAACTGAAGAAAATTAACGTTATCCCATTTATCAAATGTCTTTACCTGATCGTACTTGACCATATCAAGCATTTTGAAAGAAGCAGAACTTTTAAAGAAAGGCGAAAGAGGAAAAAACCCTCGCTTAATCATATCGAAAATATTCAAAATAGGAACGGTTGAGATATCCTTAAATCTGTAATGCTTGTGATCTTTTGTGATTATAAGATAATCCTCAAGAGGAATTAAATATTTGTGCGCATCAATTTTATGAAGATAATTGCGGAGATTATAATACTGTTTAAAAAACCCGTGAAAGCCATGTTCAACATTAGTTATATAACCGTTGCTAAACTCAACTTTCCAACTTCCGATTTTGCCGCCGAGATAATTTTCTTTTTCAAAAAGATTAACTTCAAATCCTCGTTCAACAAGATATGCTGAGGATACAAGTCCGGCAATTCCACCGCCGATTACGGCAACTTTAACCTTTTTGCTTAATTGATTTGGTCTGTTTTCATCGACTCTGCTAATTATTTGCTTATAACCGCCAAGACGATTTTCTATAATGCTATTGAATTTTGACTTCTTCATTAAAATTCACAATAAATTGATGTAATTAATCACTCGCCTCTCAGTTTGCTTCGCCAGAACTTTCTAAACGCAAGCGAAACCTCGTCGCCTTTCACGCTTACTTCGTGAATTTCGTCTTTCATTTTGTTGTAGTGTTTCTTTTGAGATACCAGAAACTGAATGTCCTCTTTCACAATCGTATCCGATTTTTTTGCCATAAACTTTTTAGCGAACAATGGAAACTTTGGAAATATATTCTGCCACAAAGTTATCTGAGTCATGCTTACATGTGAATCATCGACTTGATAAACATGTTCAAGAATCAAAAGCACTCTTTTATTAAATCGTGTTTCGAGCCGGGAGATATTCGGGAAATAAAATCTGTAATTAACATCGTGATGATCATGGCTGCCGAAGTAAATTTTTTCTCCGATATTTCCTTTGTTTGATCGTTTGTAAGAACCTTTGATTCCGTCCTCCAGAAAATCAATATGAAATTCAGCCGGAAATTCTTCTATCTGACCGAGAAGTTGTTTTATTGAATCACGGTGAGTAAAGGCAATATGATAAGGATCAATTAGACTTTCGGCTGTGGATTCAAGATCAGCCTCAAAAATATATTCCTTGTAAGTAAATGGCCAATCTTTCATTTCGGGAATATCTGTCGGCGAATAATTTTCAGCTTCATCGGGATTACCGGCAAAAAGCCAGACCCAATTGTTGTAGTCTTTAGCAGCATATTTTTTTATGGCAGCTTTAGGTGGAATTTTATTATCGGGTAGCTGCGAAGGGATTAAAACACATTGACCGCTCTTATCGTATTCCCAGCCGTGATAACCGCACACCGGCCTATCGTTCTTCAAATATCCCAACGAAAGATTCACGTTTCTGTGGCAGCATCTGTCCTCAAGCGCAATTGGATTGCCTTCCTTATCTCTGAATAAAATGATTTCCTCACTCAAAATTTTGAAGGTTCTCATTTTGTTGTCTAAATCTGAGGAGGGACAGACTAGATACCAATTATTTTTTAAAACTTCGCTCATTTTTACCTTTTTCTAATTTTATAAATATCGATGTAGCAATAAACAAAAGGGAAAAGCCGAAGAGGAAATCTTCAATAGGAACTGTCAAAATTCTAAAATCCAATTGATAAATTGGATCGTATGTAACCACAGGTCTCCATGTCAAATAACCGTTGAATAATATTGTAAAAACAGTAACGAGCAATAAGTAATAATAGAAATTCTTGCTAAGGAATAGTCCGGTTCGCAAAAATTTATCAACCAAAAACATAATGCCCGATGAAAGCATCACCAGAGCCGTGTATTCTTTGTTTATTGTAAAAAAATAAACAGCAGCGGCAAACAAAGGAATCGGTAGAATATACAAAATCCTTAAATTCTCAATTTCTTTATCGGTGTTGAATCTGTTAATCATTTCCCAAGTAAACAAACAGGCATAGGGAACAGAAATGAAAAACATAATCTCTTCAAACGGAAGATTTAAAATTCGAAATCCCAAAGTATAATCGCTGCTGAAAAACCAATGACGACCGGTTACTGCGGCATCCCAAATTAAAAACGGAATAAGAGGAATTGATAAGGATATCAAAGCCGATTTTGCTTTATCTAAAAAATAGAACCGTTTTATTGATCCAAAAATAACAGGACCAAAAATCACAATTAGATTGAAAAGTAAATATTCGTATTTCACTTTATGTTAATCTCAGAACTTTTACTTCAATAACAGATTTTAAGAGAAGCACCAATTTTTGAATGTTCGAAACGCGCACACGTCTTTTCATTAATTCTTTGACGTCCAGCCTTTTAATTTTTTTGAATAATATAAGGTAATACAAATATGCAGAATAAACTCCAATCTTAACTCCGATTGGAAGTTTTCTTATTCCTTTCAGCGCTTCGGCGAATTCTTCTTCGATTTCGTTTTCAAGTTTTTGTTTGTTAATATTATCTATGAACTCGTTATGATGAACATCCGGCAGATAAATTCTTCCTCTTTCGCTTAAATCGCTTTTTATATCCCGCAGAAAATTTACCTTTTGAAAAGCGGATCCCAGCATTCTTGCCGGGTGAACCAACTCATCATATCTCTGTTGATTGCCTCCGGCAAAAACTTTTAAGCACATCAATCCAACAACTTCGGCAGAGCCATGAATATATTCATCATAATCATTTCTTTCATAAGAATTTTCGTAAAGATCCATTTCCATACTTTTTAGAAATGATTCAACTAACTTAATATCAATATTATATTCGCGAACAACAGCAGCAAAAGAATTTAAAATCGGATTTGTTGAAATACCTTCTTCGATAGCAGCATAAGTATCACGGCTAAAATCATTAAGAAGTTTTTTCTTATCATAACCATAGAACGTATCTACAATTTCGTCCGCAATCCGTACAAATCCGTAAACCGCATAAATTGGATCTCTGTATTCGGTAGAGAATGCATTTATTCCCCAACCGAACGATGTGCTGTAAGCATGAGTAATATCCTTACTCAACTTATAACTTAATTTATTATAATCTTGTAAATTCATTTTCAATCCTTTCAGTTACTAATTTAGAACCGATTACTACCATTGGAAGACCGGTGCCGGGAGTTGTTGAAGCCCCGACATAGAAAAGGTTTTTAAATTTTTCATCAAAATTTTGTGGACGAAAAGCACCGACTTGATTCAAGTCGTGAGCCAGCCCTAACCCCGAACCTTTATAAAGATTAAATTTTTGCTGCCAATCAATAGGTGTGAGCACTGTTTTTGTCAAAGTGTTTGCTTCTAAATCAACCCCGATTCGTGATGAAAGATCATTGATGATCTGCGCCGCTAATTCATCTTTATCGCGCCAATCCGTTTTGTATCTTAAGTCCGGAACAGGGCAGAGGATAAATAAATTCTCACATCCTTCCGGGGCGCACGTTTTATCGGTTGCCGAAGACATATTTACATAGTAATAAGGTTTTTGCGGAGAAACCGATGAAGTAAAAATTGTATCAGCATATTCTTTAAAGTTGCTTCCTAAGAAGTAATTATGATGAATTAGATTATTTATTTTTCCTTTTACGCCGAGATAAATTGTAAACGGAGAAAGCGTCCAATGAAGCTTATCCAATCTGGATTCCGAAAACTTTTCTCTTCCCAAAATTTTACCTCTGAACGATGCGGCATCCGAATTTGAAATAAAAATATCTGCTTGATGAACGTTCCCTCGACTGTCAATTGCCCCGGTTACATCCTCCCCTTCGTAATTCAATTGAACTATTTCAGAATCAAATACAAATTCTACGTTCCTTGATTTTAGGATGTTCACTATTTCTTCGGTGATTTTGTACATTCCGCCTTCAACTGCCCAGTAGCCGTCGTTTTCGAGCTCGGTATAATTCAATATTGAATAAATCGAAGGAGTTTGAAAAGGTGTTGAACCCAAAAAGAATGCGACCAGAGAAAAAATTATTTTCACTTCGTCGGATTGAAAATTTTTATCAAGTTCTTTCCACATCGATTTGAACAGATAAGGAATATGCTTGAAAGGAACGCCGGTTAGTTTTAACAAATATTCAAGCTTGTTATTAAAATTTGTTTTTATAACCTTATCGTTTGTATCGTTATAAAATTCTCTTGCTCTTCCCAGATATTTTTGAATCTTTTGCATTAATTCAGGTTCAACAGATTCAAACTCCTTCTGCAGCTCTGCGAGGTTTTTATATATTTTATAAGGTTCTTGCCTGTTTTCGAAAAACACTTGATAAATAGGTTCGAGCGGCTTAAGCAAGAGGGGATTTTTCACGCCCCCGTCCGAAAATAACTCATCAAACTCGTAAGACATGCTCATAAACGAGGGACCCAAATCAAATTTGAATCCCTCTTTTTCCATAGTGTTCAATCTTCCACCAGGGGTGGAGTATTTCTCGATTATCTTAACATCATAACCTCTGTTTGAAAGACGCAGAGCGGTTGCTAAACCGCCCAACCCCGAACCTATTATTATGACTTTTTTCAATTAATACCTCGCAGACAAATAATTTAATTTACTTTTTTTCCGGAATCAGAACAGCATCAATTACATGAATAACACCGTTGGATGATACTACGTCAACAGCAATTACCTTTGAATCATTTATCATTACGCCGTTATCATCTGCTTTGATTTTCAACAAATCTCCCGAAACAGTAGATGCTTCGGTTAATGTAACTACGTCTGTTGACATTACTTTACCGGCAACTACATGATATAACAAAATACTCTTTAGTATCTCTGTATCTTTAAGAAGATTCTCGACCGTTCCTTCGGGAAGTTTTGCAAATGCTTCGTCCGTCGGAGCAAAAACTGTAAAAGGTCCTTCTTTCTGCAGTTCAGCATCTAAGCCTGTAGCCTGCAATGCAGCAGCGAGAGTTGTGAAATTACCTGCTTCGACAGCAACTTCAACAATGTTTTTCTTGTTTTTTGTCTTATCATCTCCAGCGAATAGGTCGGATAACCCAAGTGAAAGAACTAAAATTAAGAAAAACGATACGTTTCTTACTGATTTATATAGTGTCATTTTGTACTCCTTTTGTATTGAATAATTGATTTATTTTGTTTTCTCTAAAGTCGAATATTGATTTCAAATTTTTTCTAACATAGATGTTGTTAATTAGGACCCCGATTGGACCGCCATACAATTTATAGTCAATATTATCGGTGATCTTTGTTTTATCCCCTTCAGTTTCAAATAAGTGTGTATGATGCCAATATTTATAGGGACCGTTCTTCTGAACATCAACAAACTTATAAGGCGGATCATAATCGGTAATAATCGTTTTCCACTTCAAAGGAACACTGAAAAGGTTAATTCTATAATCAAACTCTGCGTCTTTTTTCATTATAAGAGGTCTTGGAGTAAGAATCTCAAATTTCATCCAATCCGGAGTAATTACGCCGAGGTTTTCGGGGTTTTCGAAAAACTCGAAAACCTCATTTAAGTTTGCATCAACAATTTGTTCCATGAAGATGTTAAACATTGTTTTTATAATCCTAGTACTTCGTTGTTGATAATAATTTGAGCACCTAAAGCTTGATCTCCTGTACCATTGACAAAGCCTTTTGCAAAAACTGTGTAGATATCTTGATTTTCAAGCATAACACCAGGGAGTTCAAGTACAACTGTTTCCGTTCCGGCAAGTCTTACCTGAAGATCATATGTTCCTGCATCAAACGGTGTAAACTCCGAGTAACTCTTGAAGGAAACATTTCCGAACAATACCATTCCGTTCGTCAATGTGATATCGACAGCCGGGGCATCAGGAGACAAGTGAATAAATCTTAAATGTGCTTTTCCGCTAGCAGGCATTGCAAGATTATCTTCTAAAATTAAAGGTTCAATGCTGGAAACATTGTTAACTGCAAATACTGAGTAATCTTTGTAAGCATCGAACAAAATATCACCTTCGATTGCAGTAGTTGATGTTCCAGAAACATTAACTTTTATATTTTGAGTACCAGCATTTATGTTTAAATATCCTGTGTTGTTCGGAAAAGTCAATCCGGTTCCAACAACAGCATCATTTAGAAGTAGGTCGACTGCCGGGGCATTAGGACTTGCGTGGACTACTTTAACATTCGCGGTTGCTACTTCAAGATCAACAAATGATATACCCTGATTATTATCAACGTATGTTCTTACGTTAAATGGATAGGAATCATCACCGCTTAGTGTTCCTTGCGCCATAACCGTGTATATTCTTCCGGACATTAAAGGAGCATTGCCGAGAATCACAACTTCAGCGTTAGATCCCGCAGGTGTTACTGCCAAGTTATATGTTCCTTCAGGAACTTCGATATAATCTGCGATAGTTTTGAATTCTGCATTTCCGAACAATGTTGATCCCATACCGTTATTAACTTTAATATCGACTGCAGGAGCATCTGGTGCAGCATGTATAAAACGAACCTTTGCACTGCCGGAACTTATTCTGTCATCTTCTGAAATTATTGCTTCGATTGAAGTAAGATTATTAACCGCATATATAGTTAGCTCTTGATTTGCAATAATAGTAACTGTTGCAGAAATTACCGGTGTTGTGGTTCCGGCTGCAGAAACAATAATATTCTTTTCACCCTCTTCCAGTTCAGCGTAACCTGAACTTTCGCCGTAGCTTAAATTGCTGATTACCTGTGCATCATTTACCCATACATCCACGGCGGGCGCATCATAACTAGCATGAATAACTCTCACTTGAGCTTTACCCAATTCACGGACTGGTGTATTTATTGTATCGTTATCATCAGCACAGCTGATAAAAAATGCTGCACTTAGAAAAACAAGAATAAATTTTCTTAGTAGTTTCATTTTGGATCCTTTCGTATATGTTTTTGAATTTGTGTCGAATTAATGTCTAGATCAAATATAGCTTATTGTCTAATGTTTGTCAAGTCTTTTTGGATAATATTTTACCAATCGTCTTAAAACGTCTATTATTATGATCATATTGCTTGACAACAACTAGACAATTGCTTACATTTGAAACATGGAAAATGATTATAAATATCCGATAAAAGCTGTCTCTGAAATAACGGGACTTACCGTTCACGCAATTAGGGCATGGGAAAAAAGGTACAATGCCGTTGAACCTGCGCGGACAGATACGAACAGAAGACTTTATTCCTCAAGAGATCTTGAGAAATTAACTCTTTTGAAAAAAGCGACTGAATACGGTCATAGTATAAGCGGAATAGCGTCACTTTCCGTAGAAGAATTAATGAAGCTTCTCGGAAAGAATCATGCTTTTGATGAAAAAGCCGGTTCGGTGAAACCTCAAACAACATCAAACGGTGAGACAAAAATTCAGCGGTTTGTCGAAGCAATGAATAATTACGACGGGAAGAGATTGGAAGAACTTCTCCATCACGCCTCGGTTGAATACAGCAGAACCAAACTTTTGGAAAATTTGATCACACCACTAATAATTACAATAGGTGATATGTGGCATAAAGGAGAGATAAGAGTTTCACATGAACATTTTGCATCTTCAATAATCAGAAAATTTTTGTTGAACCTTCTTGAAACACAAAGCATTCCGGAAACCGCACCTAATATTGTAATATGCACACCAAAAGGACAGACACATGAATTAGGTGCGCTTGTGGTTGCAAATTTTGCCGCTAACGAGGGATGGAAAGTAACATACCTCGGAGCCGATCTCCCGATGGAAGATGTGGTTTCGGCAGCCGAGGAAACAAAAAGCCGCGTGATCTGTTTTTCGATTGTCTATCCTTCCGATGATATTTTCTTAATTAAGGAATTTGAAAGACTTGATCATATTTGTCCGCCGGATATCACAATAATTGCTGGTGGCGCAAGTGTAGGAGGTTATAAAGAAATTCTGAAAAAGGTAGGCGCTATAATTATTGAAGATAATTCGGGACTTTCGGATAAGTTCAAATTACTCAGAAAATTCTAATTATAAATTGAGAAGAACAATTGCGGCAATGCCTGTCAGCAGAGCCGCGGTTGAATAAACATTCCAAGTTTCCTTCCAAAAAATTCTTACAACAGTTGCAGTAACAATTATTATAGCCATATTTACAACGGGATAAACATATACGGCGCTGAACTTATCCAATGCGTTGATAAGGAAATGTGAACTTAATATGTTAGGTATTCCCATAATAATTCCAAGAGCCGCACTTTTCTTATGAAATCTGATTCGTCTTAAGATCATCACCATGAATGAAATAACAAAAGCCGAAGTAAATATTGTAAACAGAAAAAATGCTTTTTGCGATGGATGAAAATTTGCTTGAAAAATTTTCATGTAAAAGTCCGCTAAACCAATACCGAGCAAGACGGCAATTAAGAACAAGAATTTTTTTAATCCATCGACATCTTTGTTGTTTCTTTGTACAGAAAGATAAAACAGATATATAGTGATTGCTGTTACAAGAAGTCCAAACGATTGAAATAATGAAGGCAGTTCCAAATAAATTAACATTGAGAGAATAACAGGAACAAAAACAGAAAGTCTCGAACTTAAAGTTGAAATCGCTCCACCGCTGTAAGTGACGGATTTTGAAAAAGCAAAGATGGAAGCGACAAATAAAACCCCGGCGGACATTCCGATTAAAGCTAAATCCATTGAAAAAGGAACCGGCTCCTGCGCATAGAATATCAATCCCAAAACGGATGCGGCAAAATAATTGCCGGTAATAAGCGGCATCGAGTCCCAGTTTTTTACACTGTTAATTTTTAATATAACTGCAATGCTTGAAGAACATATAATAGTGAGAATTAAATCAATCATCGGAATTAATCTTGATCAAATTTTTTAATGTATTTCGCAACATCGAACTTGCGTTTGCAGCCGTTGTAATTCATATATCTAATTTTACCGAAAATGGGTCGTTCAGCCCACGCTCTGTCATGTACTCCGCCGATTGACCAAGCAATCCCTGTATATCCGTTCGGATCACGACCGTCAAGTTCGTATTTATCGTTAAGCTTAATAGCTGTTTCCATTGCTTCTTCGGGGGAATTTGACCATTCCAAAATTTTCTTTCCCCAGTACATTCGCATATAACCGTGCATCTTACCCGTTGTTATCATTTCGGTTTGTGCTGCATTCCACAGATTGTCGTGTGTTTCTGCGTTTTCAAATTGTTTAAAAGAATATAAATATTCTCGCTTATCCGCTCTGTGGTCATACAATGTTTTTTTTGCCCAATCATGAAATCCTTCGAAAGAATCGTATTTGTTATTATAGAAACAAAAATTATCTGCAAGCTCTCTTCGAATTATTAACTCTTCGAGAAAAGCTTTTCTGTTTTCATTATTAATTCCTAAGCGACTTATAACCAAAGCAATCCGCTGAGCGGAGATTTGCCCGAAGTGAAGGAATGGAGAAAGATTTGATAATGCATCATTATTGGGATCATTTCTATTTGACGCATACTTTACAATTTTATTGTTGATAAAAGTTTCAAGCATTTTGTGGGCGGACGTCTCCCCCGGCGTTATCCAATCGACGACACCAACCGAATAGTTAACTTTTAATGATCTATAAATTTTATCCCAATCACAGCTCGGAAAGTTTTTGGTTTTTTCCATCTTTTCAATTATCGGAAATTCATCTAGAAATTCGGGAAGCAGTTTTGTGATTTTAGGACGAATAGTATAAGCAGCAAACTCAAGTTTGTTTGAAGCAGTCCAGACAGGAACTATATTGTGTGCATCAACTTCATAAAAACTGCATGTTATGTTTTTCTTTATTTCTTCTTTCCAAGTTCTTGTGATTTTTAAAGGATTCATATCAGTAAAAAGGAAGGCACAATTATTTTTATTAACAAAATCGGAAATACTTTTGCCGGGATCACCTTGAAGAAGGATGAAAGGAATATTGTATTGTGTTAAGTTTTTCTCGACTTCCTTAAGACCGTTTAGCAAAAAATCATATTGTCTTATTCCTGCCTCAAGAAAATCTGTAACAAGATTAAAAATTACAACAAGGTTATAACCTTTTGAAATCGCAAACTTCTGTGCAGCAATTAATGCCCAGTTATCGTTTGTGCGCTGATCTCGCTGCATCCAATAAATTACGGGTCCAACACCTTCAGTGCCGTCTTTTATTTTTCTGATTCTTTTTTTATTCATATTCTCAAAACATAATTAAAAACCGAATTCCGGCAAAGAAATTGGAAAACAAATGTCGAGTTTGGTAACTTAAAAAAAGCATTTATTCAACATTTATAGGTCATCCGATGAAAAAAGCAAAATTATTATTTCTATTTATTATCCTTACAATTTCTTTGGGGATGATTTCCAGCGCTCCCGAAGAAGGGATGTATCCGCTGAGCGAAATTGAAAACATTGATTTAGTCGAAGCCGGTTTAAAAATCGATCCAAAAGAAATTTATAATCCGGAAGGAGTTAGTCTAATCGATGCGTTGGTTAAAATCAACGGGTGTACGGGTTCGTTTGTTTCCGGGGACGGACTTGTTATTACAAACCATCATTGTGCTTTTGGTGCAATTAGACAAGCAAGCACACCGGAAGAAAATTATTTGGAAAACGGGTTTCTTGCAGAAACTAGAGAAAAAGAAATTCCCGCCTCCGGTTACGTGGTTAGAATAACCGAATCTTACGAGGATGTGAGCGAACAGATCTTAAACGCAGCTTCCGGCGCGGCAGATCTAGCTGAACGAGCAAAATTGATTGAGAATAAAATTAAAGAAATTGAAGCAGAAGCCTCGGATGAAACAAATTCAATCGAGGCAAGAGTTTCGGAAATGTTTATCGGAAAAACGTACATACTTTTTAAATACCGTTTGATAAGAGATGTACGGCTTGTTTATGCACCACCTAGATCTATAGGTGAGTTCGGCGGAGAGCTTGATAATTGGATTTGGCCCCGCCATACGGGTGATTTCACTTTTATGCGTGCTTATGTTGCTCCGGATGGAAGTGCAGCAGATTATTCGGAAGAGAATGTTCCGTATTCGCCTAAACGTTTTCTGAAAGTAAATCCTAACGGGGTTCATGAAGGCGACTTTGTTTTTATACTCGGTTATCCCGGAAGAACATACAGACACAGAACATCCAACTTCTTGGAATATCAGCAGTACTATCAACTCCCTTTTATTTCAGACCTTTACGAATGGATGATAAATAAACTTGAAGACATAAGTTCAGAAGACCCGGCAATTGCATTGAAATATGCAAGTCGTATTAAAGGTCTTGCAAACACAAAAAAGAATTATCAAGGAAAATTAAAAGGACTTCGCCGCATTGAACTGATTGATAAAAAGAAAGAAGAAGAAAAAATGATTCAGCTATTCATCGATTCGGATAGTGATCTGAAGAATAGATACGGAACACTTCTTCAAGAAATTAACGAAGCATACAAACCAAGATTTGAACACGGATATTCCAATTTGTGGCTCGGAAGTGTTCTGCGCTTTTCTGCACCAATAAGAATAGCTTCGTCAGTGTTAAGTTTTAAAGAAAATATATCAGAACTTCCGGAAGAAAATTATGATTCCTTGTTTACCGAACAAGCGTTGCGATTTGAAGGAAGAATGAAAAATGCATTTTCGTCATTGGATCACGCGTTTGATAAACCGCTTCTAGCGAGAGTGATTAAACAAGCTGTTTTAAATTCGGAGCAATTCAAAATAGATGCACTTAAGCAATTTGAAAGCAACACGGATCTTGATCAAGCAATAGATGTGTTTTTAGAAGGAGTGGTTTATCAATCAGACATATTAAATGAAGAAGAGATGATGGAAATGATAAGCGAAGATCCCGAGGATGTGTTGGATATCGATGATCCTCTTCTTGATTTTGTTAAATCGCTCAACGAACAATTTGATGCTGCGGATAAAATAATGGAAGACTGGGAAAACAAAATGACAGATCTTCTTGCAAAACTTGTAGAAGTTAAACGTGAATGGAAAAAGACATCATTTATTCCCGATGCAAACAGTACACTGCGGCTGACTTACGGACATATATCCGGCTATTCTCCAGCTGATGCAGTTTACTATAATCCCATTACAACTCTCGATGGTGTGATAGATAAAAATTTATCCGGCGAAAAAGATTATCAAATTCCTCAAAAACTACGCGAACTTTATGAACAGAAAATGTTCGGCAGATTTTATGATGAAGAAATCGGCGGTCTTCCGACAGGTATTCTTTACAACATGGATACTACCGGAGGCAATTCGGGAAGCCCGATTCTTGATGCTTACGGAAATTTAATAGGAGTGAATTTCGACCGCGCTTATGAAGCTACAATAAATGATTTTGCCTGGGATCAATCATACAGCCGCTCGATAGGAGTTGACATTAGATACGTACTTTGGGTTACTCAGTTTATAGGCGGAGCGGATTATCTTCTTGCAGAAATGGATGTTGATTTATAAACGCAGATTGTCCAAGGGGAAAATTTAGGATAATCTTAGTGGGAGGTTGTCATTAAACAAAATTTTGCGGTCTCTTTGTGAGACAGCCTCCTAATTTTTTTTTATCAACTGTTTGAAAAAGAATTATTGTTCAAGGTATGATTTAATTGTCGTCTTGATCTTATCTACAGGCATCTCTTCGCCCGTCCAAAGCTCGAACGATTTTGCCCCTTGCTCAACGAACATTGTCAATCCGTTAATGGTTTTAGCTCCTTTAGAAGCTGCAAGCTTCAGAAATTTCGTTTTAAGCGGATTATAAATCAAGTCGAATACAATCTGTTTGTTGTTGAACGATTCTGCAATTGTTGTAGGAGAATCATCTATATCGGGAAACATTCCGACTGATGTTGTGTTGATTATCAATTTCGATTTTGCAAAAACATCGACAAGATCAGGCGGAACAAGCTCGAATGATTTGATGGATTTATATAACATCTTAGCCGCAAAATAATCACGGAGTGATTCAGCTTTCTGAGCTGTTCGGTTTACAAGATTAATTTTCTTCACTTTGAAATTTCTGATTAAAGCAAAAATTGTACTTCTCGCCGAACCGCCGGCACCGATAACCGTAACTGTTTTGTCCGTAATCTCCTCTTTATATGGAGTAAGACTAGCGAGAACTCCGTGAACATCTGTGTTGTAGCCGATAAGTTTTCCGTTATCGTTTACTATTGTATTTACCGCTCCTATTATTGTGGATTCTTCGGATATTTCATTAAGCAGTTCTATAATTTTTTCTTTATAAGGAAGCGTTACGTTAAATCCTTTTATTCCCAAAGCAACCATTCCTTTCATCGCATCTTCAAGATTGGATTGAAGAATATCGAAAGGAAGGTAAACATATTTCAAATCGTTGAGTTCAAACGAAATGTTATGCATCAACGGAGAAAATGAATGTTTAATCGGATGTCCGATAACGCCGACAACAGTAGTATTGTGATTAAATTTATTAAGCGAGTTCATAGGTTAAATATTTCCGTCCATCAATTTGTTGAAAAGTTTTGAAGATTTGATTTCCGGATAATCCTTCTCAAATTTTTGTTTAGTGCTGGGATCAAGTTTGAATGCCGATTTTAAACTTTCAATTGCTTCCTTTGTTCTTATAAGCAGAAAATTAATTTTTGCTTTTCCGTAATAGGAGCTTGCATTTTCCGGACGAAGCGAAATACATTTATCGTAAGCATTCAGCCCGTTTAGCCAATCCCCTATTTCAATGTAGCTTTCGGCAAGTTTTTGCCACACCTCAAAATTGCCCGGATCGTTTTCAATAACTTTTTTATAGCTCTCGATCGATTCGTTAATCTCTCCTATCGAATATTCTAGCTCGGCTTTTGTTATCCAAATTTCGTTTGGCTCCGATGTAAGAGAAATAGCGGAATTAAAATCCTTAAGCGCCGCTTGATATTTCCCGATAGAGTTGTAACAATAACCTCTTGCTAATATTGCTTCGAAATAGTGAGCGTCAAGTTTTACAGCAGTGTTATAAGATTTAATTGCGTCGTTGTATTTCCGCATTTCTTCGTAAACCTGACCGAGATAAAACCAAACAGTTTCATCATATTGGTCGTGTTTTACAGCTTCTTTATAACACTCCAGAGATTTTTCGAGATTACCCATTGTTCTATAACAAACACCTAAATTGAACCAGGCACTTGGAAAATCCTCTTTTATAGCTAGCGCGAAATCGAAGCACTGAATTGCTTCCTTTAATTTTTCCGTCCTGAGCAAAACCGTTCCTTTGTTATACCAAGCCGTTGAGCTGTAGGGCTGGAATTCAAGAAATCTGTCGTAGGATTTTATAGCCTCGTCAAAATTTTCGAGATTGTCGTAACAGATTCCCAATTCATACCAAGCTTCGCTGTAATCGGGATCTGTTTCAAGTGCTTTGAAAAAATAATCTATCGCATCGTTAAATTTTTCTTTTTTCTCATGCAGAATTCCCAAGGAATAAAAAACTTCCTCATTTGCGGGATCCAATTCTTTTGCGCTGAAAAGTGTTTTGACAGCTTCATCAATATAGCCAAGATTTTCTTCGGCAATCGATTTGTTAAGAAGAGTTTCAACGTCGTACGGATTAAGCGAAAATGATTTTGCAAAAGCATGATATGCTTCTTCAAATTCGAAAAGATTATTTAGAAACACACCTTTCAACTGCCACAATTCGGCGTTGTAAGAAACAACCTCTAAAACAGCATCGGCTAGTTTAAGACCGTCTTCGGGAAAATCGTACTCAACACAAAGATGAATTGTTTCTTCAAGCTCGGAAAGGTTTGCTACAATTTCGCCGCTGTGTATTATTTCTCTACATAAATCAATTCTTGCTATTATTTCATCATCATCAAAGAACGAATCATTATCATCGAAAAAATAATCATCGGAAAAACTCATATAACTCCTTTGTTATTCCAGCAAAAAGTAAAATGATCACATGCTAAAATCAAGTTGATTTTCGTTGTAGATTTTCTATTGAAAAATTTATGACGGAAAGATAAACAAAACAAAATTAGTTTTTATAAACAAATGTTTGTGCATATTAATACTTGATATTAACTTGGAGTATTAAGAAGTTTCGAAAAAAAAACAGACATAGTTTGAATAGCATAAAAAAATACATTGACGCAATTGATAAGCTGAACGGCTTTACGGGAATGTTTGCCGGATTTCTAACCATTCTGCTTGTAGTTCTTGTTACTGTTGATGTTGTTAACAGATATTTTCTTGATATAAGCAGTGTTGCCGTTCAAGAACTTGAATGGCATTTGTTTGCCGCAGCTTTCTTGATCGGCGCGGCATATACTTTAAGAGAGGACAGTCACGTTAGGGTTGATTTGTTTTACTCAAAGTTCAAACCTAAAACACAAGCTTGGATTAACTTGATTGGTTTCCTTTTGTTCTTTCTTCCTTTTTGTATGATTATAATCATATCTTCCAAAGATTTTGTAATAATGTCTTTTAACATTGCAGAAAAATCTCCAGATCCCGGCGGGCTTCCCGCAAGATATATTTTAAAATCAGTGCTGCCTCTTTCATTCTTGCTTTTAATTTTTCAAGGAACATCTCTTTTTCTAAAATCACTTCTGACGATATTAAACAAGGAACAGGAAAATTGATAGACGCGATGCCCTTAATATTTTTTGTTACAGTTTTACTGCTTCTGTTGATGGGTTTTCCGGTTGCGTTTACACTCGGCGGCGCTTCTGTGATTTTCGGCGCGGCAACTTTCGGACTTGATTTTTTTAATCTTCTCCCATTAAGAATTTGGGGAACTATGAACAACTATATTCTTATGGCGGTTCCTCTTTTTATCTTTATGGGTGTTATGTTCGAAAAATCCGGTTTAGCTGAAGAACTGCTCGAAACCATGGCTCTATTATTCGGTAAACTGCGAGGGGGTTTGGCAATTTCCGTACTGGTTGTGGGTGCAATGCTCGCTGCTGCGACGGGAATTGTCGGAGCGACGGTTGTTACAATCGGGGTCCTTAGTCTTCCAACTATGCTGAAAAAAGGCTACTCTCCCGAAGTTGCATCTGGAATTATTTCTGCTTCCGGTACTTTAGGGCAAATAATCCCTCCTAGCATAGTGCTTGTTTTGTTGGGAAGTATTTTAAACATTTCAGTCGGCGATCTTTTTATGGCGGCGGTTATTCCCGGTATTATTCTTGTTCTGCTTTATCTTCTCTGGCTGATTTTCTTGGCGGTAACAAAACCAGAATCCACTCCGGCGATGCCTAAAGAAGAGTTGAGAGATTTTGTTGGAGCAGAAAAATTCAAGCGAGTTATAAACGCGTTTTTAATTCCTTTTATTCTAATCCTTGCAGTGCTTGGATCTATTTTTGCGGGAATCGCTTCCCCGACAGAAGCGGCTGCAATCGGCGCGATGGGCGCAACTGTTTTAACGATGTTCCGGAAAAAGTTTAATCTTGCGACATTAAAAGAAGTTGCACTAAGAACAACAAGTTTAACGAGTATGGCATTCCTGATACTGGTTGGAGCATCCGCATTCGGACTTGTTTTCAGAGGGATGCATGGCGACCGCTATCTTATTGAACTTATAACTTCCGGCGGCATCGAAGCACATCATTTTCTCATAATTGTTATGGTAATAATTTTTATCGCCGGATTTTTTATTGATTTTATTGAAATTACATTTATTATAGTTCCGGTTGTCGCGCCTATATTTGTACAGTTAAATTTGGATTTACTTTGGATCGGAATTTTGATCGCAATTAATTTGCAGACATCCTTCCTTACTCCGCCATTCGGGTTTTCGCTTTTCTACTTAAAAGGTGTTGCCCCGCCTGAAGTAACCACAAAACATATTTACCGGGGAATAATCCCCTACGTTGCTATTCAACTTTTAGTTTTGTTAATTATAATTATATTTCCTGATATTGCTTTATATCTTCCCAAATTAATTACAGGCTAAAAGGAGAAGTTTATGAGCACCTCCGGTTTGACTTTTCTCTGCATCGCAAGCTATGAGAAAGGCTTTGATTTTTTGCGCGCCGCAAAAGAGCTGGGCAATCAAGTTATTCTTCTTACTTCTAAAAGTCTCGAGAATGTTAACTGGCCAAAAGATAGTATCGACGAGATTTTTTTTATTCCGGACGAAAACAAATTGTGGAATATGCAGGATCTTATTTATGCTGTAAGTTATCTGGCTCGATCCGAAAAAATTGATAGAATTGTTGCTCTCGACGATTTTGATGTTGAAAAAGCCGCAGCACTGCGCGAACATCTTAGGATTCCGGGAATGGGAGATACGACCGCAAGATATTTCCGTGACAAACTTGCTATGAGAACAAGAGCTAAAGAGGAAGAAATTAATGTTCCCGAGTTTATCCATGTTTTGAACTATGCCGAACTTAAATCATTCTTCAAGCGGGTTGAGCCGCCGTATATTTTGAAACCGCGAATGCAGGCAGGAGCAATAGGAATAAAAAAAATCGAAAGAGAAGAACAATTTTGGAAGATTATTGACGAACTCGGCGACCAGCAGTCGTTTTATCTGCTTGAACAATTTATTACCGGGGATATTTATCACGTTGATTCGATTCGATATAAAAACGAAGTGGTTTTTGCACGGGCAAGCAAGTACGGTAAACCCCCGTTTGAAGTAGCACATACGGGCAAAGTGTTCACGAGCAGCACGCTGAAGCGCGGCTCTTTGGAGGAGGATCATCTTAGAACTATAAACAGACAGGTGCTTAACGCAATGGGATTGGTGAAAGGAATTTCACATTCTGAATTTATTAAAGCCGATAAAGATGGAAAACTTTATTTTCTTGAAACTTCGGCAAGGGTAGGCGGGGCAAATTTAGCGGAAATGGTTGAAGCAGCTACAGGAATTAACCTCTGGAGGGAATGGGCAAAAATAGAGTCTCTAACCGGAGAAAACCAAAAGTACGTTCTTCCGGAATATAAAAACGATCATTCCGGGATCATGATTTGTCTTGCTAAACAAGAATGGCCAGACCTTTCGCAGTTTGACGCACCGGAAGTAATCTGGAAACTGAATAAAAAGTATCATGCGGGAATGATAGTTAGATCCGAGAGCTGCGAAAGGGTTGAAGAGCTTATGTCCGATTATACACAACGGCTATACGAACAGTATTTAACTACCAGGCCTATGGGTGATTCACCTTCAAATTAACAGATTTTGTAGAAATCATCGAATTTATCACTGAATTAAAACTCTCTTTATACTTGAAAAAAAGTATATGCAAGTATATTTTTTTTGATTCGATAAAAAATTAAAATGTATTCAAAGTTCAAATCTTAACCGGGGAAAATTTTATGTCTCACAAATTAATTGAATGCGTACCGAATTTTTCTGAAGGAAGAAATACTGATGTGATTAAACAGATAACCGATACGATAGAAAGCGTTGAAGGAACTCGGCTGCTCGATGTTGATCCGGGAGCCGAAATGAACAGAACAGTTGTTACATTTGTCGGCACTCCGGAAAGCGTTAAAGAAGCCGCATTTTTAGCAATCAAGAAAGCTTCGGAATTAATTGATATGAGCAAACATTCGGGTAGTCATCCGAGAATGGGTGCCACGGATGTTTGTCCTTTCATTCCCGTAAGCGGAGTTACTGAACAAGAGTGTATAGAATATTCAAAAGAAGTAGCAAAACGAGTTGGAGAGGAACTTAATATTCCCGTTTATCTTTATGAAAAATCCGCACAAATACCGGAAAGACAAAATCTTGCAGTTGTTAGAAAAGGTGAGTACGAAGCATTGCCGGAGAAGCTCAAGGACCCAAAGTGGAAACCTGATTTCGGTCCGGCAAAATTTAATGCAAAAGCCGGAGCAACGGTTATAGGGGTAAGAGAATTTTTAATTGCTTACAATATAAATCTTAACACAAGAGAAAAACTTCACGCAACAGATATAGCTTTTGAACTTCGCGAAAAAGGACGTTCTGCTAGAAGAGGAAACATAAAACCGTTTTACTATAAAGGAACCGAAATTCTTAAATATGAAGAAGGGAGATATCCTTGCGGCGAATGTGACTTTGACGGAAAATCAATGCAGGAAACAATAGATCACTGTAAGAAAGTTCACAATTATGATTTAATTGAACTGCTAAAATTGAATGATATAAATCCCGACAAACCAGAAGGTGAATCCGTAAAAAAGAAAGGAATGTTTTCAAACTGCAAAGCCATAGGCTGGTTGGTGCCGGAATACGACAGAGCGCAGATATCTATCAATCTAACAAATTACAATATCACATCGATGCATCACGTTCTTGAAGCAACAAGACAACTTGCAGCCGAAAGGGGACTTGTAGTTACAGGAAGCGAGATTGTTGGTCTCGTTCCTTATCCTGCTCTTCTTCAAACAGGAAAGTACTATCTAAAGCAGCAGCAAAGATCTACAGGTGTTCCGGTAAAAGATATTTTGCGAACCGCGGTTCAATCGTTAGGCTTAACCGATGTGTCGGATTTCAACATTGAGGAAAGAGTTCTTGGTCTGCCTCAAAATTCTAAAGATGCCCTGGTCGAGATGAAAGTAACGGATTTTATAGACGAAGTCTCACGCGAATCCCCTGCTCCGGGCGGAGGATCAATTGCTGCACTTTCCGGAGCTTTGGGGGCGGCATTATCTTCGATGGTTAGCAACCTGACTGCAAACAACCGCGGAAGCGAAAAGGTGGATGATATTTTAAACGATGCAGCAGATAAGTGTCAGAAAATTTTAAGCAAACTTAGATTTGCAATAGATGAAGATACCAACGCATTCAATGCTTATATGGATGCAAGAAGACTTCCGAACAAAACCAAGGAAGAAAAGAACGCTCGTTTCGAAGCGATGCAGAACGGTTTGAAACAAGCCGTAATGGTTCCGCTTGAGACAGCAAAACTTAGTTTCGAAGCGATAAAGATTGCGCAGATTGTCGCAAAGAACGGAAATCCGAATTCGATTACCGATGTAGGTGTTGGAGCGCAAAGCGCTTTCACGGGAGTGCTGGGAGGAATTTACAACGTGCTGATCAATTTGAGAGACATAAAAGACGAATCCTTTGTGAAAGAAATGAGAGCCGCCTGCGCCGAACTAAAAGAAGACGCACAATCCGAGTTGGCGAAAGTGCTTGACTATGTTGAAGCAAAACTTTAGTATTTAATTAGAATTAAATTTAATATGATTTGCAGTTGAACGATCGACACAACATATTCTTAAGAAGTTTAATGATATTCGGGGGCATTATTTTGCTTATAATATCCGCTTGTTCCGATGCCCCCAAAAGTATTCATCCGGTCAAAGGGGAATCAAAAGAAAAATCGGAACTTATTACAGAACTTTGTAAAAAGTTTGATGCTCAGCAGCTCGCAGATTCCGTCGAGTTTTTTACTCCCGATTATCAATCCAAAATATTGGAAGGAACCGTAATAATTGATTCGACGCTTAAAGAAATAAAACACGACGAAAGCGGACACTATATTCAAGCCGAAGTTGCATCTAACGAATCGCTGAGGATTTATGCCAGCATTAAATTCGACGATTCGCAGTATGAAGATTATCTTAATTCCAAATCAAACAATGCGCTTCTTGTCGTGAAACTTTCAAACATAAATTTATCCGACGATCTTTTTGAATTGAAAGTTCTTGAAGGAGACACTTTATTTCTAAGAGCAAAGAACAGCCTTCTTTTGACTGGCGAGTGCCTTGCGTACTATGAATATTCGACCCTCCTTCGAAATGACTTTTAATTTTATTTATGAAAGAAAATAGAATCCGGGTTACAAAATTAGCAAGATATTACACGCTTAACGAGTTGACCGAAAAAACAAAGCGTATCTGGTTCGTGCTTCACGGTTACGGAGAAATTGCAAAAAATTTCATAAAGAAATTTGATTTGCTGGAAAAAGACGAAAACTTTTTTATCGCGCCCGAAGCATTGAACAAATTTTACTTCAGAGGATTTTCGGGCAAGGTCGGCGCTTCCTGGATGACAACCGAAGACAGAGAAAATGAAATTGAGGATTATATTAACTTCCTTGAAAAAGTTTATGAAGAGACAGTTTTGGAAAAAGATAAAGAAATAATCTTGTTCGGTTTTTCGCAAGGAACCGCAACAGCAGGAAGGTGGTTCTTAAATTCGAAGCACAGTTTTGACAAAATAATTATGTGGGGCGGTTTTCCGCCGGAGGAGTTTGTTTTATCAAAAACTAAGATGCCGGTTTTATTGGTTGTGGGGGAGCGAGACAGGTTTATAGACAAAAATTACTTAAACGAAAAGTTAAAAACCTTGGATGATAATCACATTACTTATGACTTAATTTCATTCAATGGTGATCATGTGATTGACAGCGAAACGCTTGCTGCGGTTTCGCAAAAGTTAAATTCCGCTAACGAAGGATCTTAAGTTTTTCAATATATACAAGCTCGCAAGCTCCGCCTCCCGTATCTTCCCACGACATAGAACTCTTCCACTTCCAGTTATCCGTTGCTTTCACTTCAACCAAATATCCTTCGATCTCTATTAAATTTCCTACTATAATTTGATCCAGAATATCTTCAATCTCCTCGCTCGAAGGGATCATATGCATGTTTGAACTGTTTTTGATAACAGTTCTGTTATCAATTGAAGGATCAAGTTTCTTCCAGTGATACCACCGTCTGCCTTGAGTAATTTCTAGTTTTGATAAAATAGCTTCATCCGACATAGGTCCCCATCCCAAAGCAAGATCGAAAGGAGCGATATCACTTTCCCTGTCGAAACTGTATCCTTCTTTGCCGAGAACCCGCGCTTTAATTTTTACACCCGCTAAAGATTTGATAACATAATCGTCAATAAGCCGAATCTCTTCGTGTTCTAATTTAAAACGTGTTGGATATTCTTCAACTAAAATTCCATGAGGATAAGTTATGGGTGTCTCGCGTGGGAAGAAAATAAAGGCCAAAACAACGGCAGTTAAAACAAGCATTGTATATAGTAAGTGTTTAATCGTCATCTTTATTTCTATCAGTTGTTTTTTAAGATGAAATTAATTTTTTATTAATGTGCATTTTCTGTGTGATAAATTTTTTCTCCGGCTGTTATTTCCAAATAAAGATAATTCTGTTTCGGCGGAAGCGGACAAGTGGCATACTTGGAAAATGCGCACGGCGGATTATACGCACGGTTAAAATCTACGGTAATTTTACCATCCTTAACGGAATCGGAAATCACAAGAAATCTGCCCGCTCCGTAGGTTTCTTCCCCGTTGGTTTTATCCGCAAATACAGCAAAGAAATTTCCGTTCTTCCCTGTGGGTTCGAAAGAATGGGTTTTTCCTTCTCGCTCAAATTCAATTCTTCCATAGCATGAGTCTCTGCTTACTGTACCGATTACCGAAGGTATCTCAATTATTTTCGGAGGATCGTAGGGAATGTAATCGCATTCAATTTCCCATTCAGGATCAACCGGGTAACGCTCAATTCCCTCGAATGAAAGAAGCTCCGGATTTTGCTCGTTAAGCAGTCTTATTCCTATCATCTCTTCTCTTTCAATAACATACCAACTGTAATTTCCGAAGCTGAGAACAGTGGGGTTCGATTTGATGTCGGGGATCATTTCGGTTTCTTTTACAATCAGACTGTCAGCAATTACATTTATCCCCTCGTTGATTTTCACGTTTACTTTATTGCCGCGGCGAATAAAAGTACCGATCTGTTCGGGTAAATCGGAAGGGAAAATTATTTTATTATTTCTAGAAGAACCGAATGTTGATTCACCATCTTCCAGCCAGAAAAGTCCCGCCAATCTCAGCCAAGGCGATCTTTCCTTTAATGCCTCAATTCTCTTTGCATGCCACCCGTTTATTTCTTTTTCGTAAGGAGTTTCGATCTTGTTTTCACTTGTGCAGGAGAAAACAAAAACAGAAAGGACAAAAATTATTACAATACTTTTCATTAGATCCCTTGAGTAATTTTTATAAATCATATTTTTTTATCATCTCCGATGCGGCAAATTCAATTCTTTCATATTCTTTATCTTCAATTTCATCAAGAAGATTTTCCGCTTTTTCGCGGTCAACATCTATGTTCGTATAGATAACGCCTAAAAACTTGCATCCCATGTAATTGAACAACTGCAATTGCGATTTTCTTATCTCGTCAAAAAAGGGTTCTGCTTCATTAAATTTTTTCCCGTTGATCAAATAAATTCCGTAATTAAGACGAACTGCTGATTTAACTTCGCTGCTTTTCAACGAATTAAGACTTTGTTCAATATCAACCTGTTGGTTTCTATTTATTGCAGATTGAAATTCTATATACTGCTTCAGTTCAATTGTATTTTTAAGAATTCCAGACAGCAAATCTTTATAATTATCACCGAGCGATTCATCAACGCTTGGGGCTTTCCCTTCGATCATAACGGAATTAAGTGTATTTGTAAATGATGCTTGGTCGTAAAACCAGCGCCAATAAACCGATTTTTCTTTCTCTATTTTCTGCCAATATTTTTCCGATACTTCGTAATTGCCGATTGCAAAATGATATCTCTGTTTTACTATATCGTCAACCAGGTTTAAGCTGTCCGTTTCAATAAACATTTCAACTCGTTCGGTCATATTTAAATCAAGCAATTCACGGCAGTACCAATTTATCATATAACTGCTGTTCGGAAATTTTTTCAAGAACTTTTCAAAGTAGGGAAAAGCCGGATATTCGTTGTCTTCGAGTCTAGTATAAATTTCAACCAAAGAAATTGCGGCTTGCGCAAATGACAGCTCACCTTTATCCGCCGCACGTTTGATGTAATCAATACCTTTATCACGGTCACCCGAAAGTCCAAGAATGCCGGCAACAAATCCGATAAATCCGCTTAATCTATCCGCAAAATAGTATGACATTCCAAGCAGGAGATAAACATCGTTGAAGTCCGGATTTTCTTCTAGAATATCTTCCATGATTTTCTGTCCGTTTTTCGCACTTGAAAAGGCGCTCATATAAGACCTGTCGAGTCCGTAAAATCTTGCAAGATACCCATGGAACCCGCCGACATAAAATTTATCTTCCAATGTTTCAGCGTTATCCTCGAACATATCAAGGTACTTTTCGGCTTTTTCGATTGCGAGGTTATTAAGCGAATCCCGAACCTGAAATTTTCTTTCGGCAGCCGCGCTGTTTACAAGAACAATCGAATGCATAATATCGTTGCCGAGTTCGAGAAAATAATATTTGGGGTCTCCGGGATATTTTTTAATTCTTTCGCTAATGAGCTGGGCTGCTTTCGATGTTTCGTCGTTGTAGGTGTAATTTAGAATTTTATTATCAACCGAATCGAGACTGACAGAACCAAAAATTGACGTAGACGCTATAATTAAAATCAATATAGTTTTCATAATTTCCTTATTTACTTCAAATGATCAGGTTGAAGATACAGAAATCAATTTTGATCTTCCATCAAAAGCGGTAATCCAGTTTCTGTTGCCGGTAGATGCTGGACGTCCGGCAAAAAATTAACATATTTCTTATTTTGCAATTTGATGATGTGATTTCGATTCGATTAAAATATATGGGAGACGGACAATGAACAAAAAGCGTCCTGTTCAAGCATTGGTTTTATTTGTTTTGGTTTTGTTCCAAGGTATTAGCGGAATTTTCGGTGGAATCGGTTTGACAATTGATCCTACCAGTGAATCACTTAAGATACCCATTGACTGGCTTGAAGGATCCCCGTTCGGTAATTACACTATTCCCGGAATAGTTTTACTTTTTCTTCTCGGTATCGTGCCGGTTATAATTGCTATTGGGCTATGGAAGAAAATAGCCTGGAGCAGAAAGATGAGTGTATATCTCGGAATCGCGTTACTGGTTTGGATAGTTGTTGAAATTGCTGTTATCGGCTACCAGCACGATCCCCCGCTCCAGTTGATTTACGGCATCGTAGGAGTTTTAATATTAATGTTTTCGCTTTCTTCAACAATAAAGGAATATTATAAACCCGGAACAGTTCATCAACTATGAAACAAAATAAGATATTAACAATTCTCGTTTTATTGATTGCAGCCGCAGCAATTACAGCTTCTTCTTTCGGTATTTTCAGTGATGACGGCAAAGGTGTTTATGAGTATCAATCAATTCGCGGCGAAGAGGTTATGATTTACGGAAAAGGAATTTACAAACACATGTCCGCTGATGTTGCTGTTCAAGGAATTGCACAGGATTATGTTACGCTGCTTGTCGGCGTTCCTTTTCTGCTGGCGGCATTGTTTTGGTCCCTTAAAAATTCAACCAAGGGAATGCTCCTTCTTTCAGGAACACTATTGTACTTTTTGGTCACTTATCTTTTCTATCTTGCGATGGGAATGTACAACGAAATGTTTCTTGTTTATGTGTTCCTTACGGGGTCTTCCTTTTTTGCGTTTGTCGTCGCGTTGTTCTCGTTTGATTTCAATAAAGTGAAAGAAATATTTTCCTCACATAAACTGATGAGAAATACCGGTGTTTTTTTGATAATCAATTCGGTAATGGTTGCTCTTCTTTGGCTGGGAATAATTGTTCCGCCTCTTCTCGACGGTTCAATTTACCCGGAACAGCTTCAGCATTATACAACGCTTATTGTGCAGGGGTTTGATCTGGCGCTGCTGCTTCCGATTTCATTCGTGGTAGGAATTCTTGCTGTAAGAAAAAGAGGAATCGGTTATTTGTTCGCTTCCGTATATGTTGTTTTTCTTTCGTTTCTGATGGTTGCCCTTACTTCGAAAATTTTGTTTATGGCAAACACCGGGCAAAACGTAGTTCCGGTAATTTTTATTATGCCGACGATTGCGTTAATTGCAATTATTTTTTCTGTTTTAATTTTGAGAAGTATTAAGAAATTTAGCTCTTAGCGCCTCTGCGCCTTCACGGTTAATTTTTAAAGACAACCGCTGAGACGCCAAGACGCAAAGAATTATTAACTCACTTCAATCTTGTCTATTCTACACCCGTTTTTTCTTTTATCATTTCGGATATTTTTGAAATTCTGAGGACATTTTTATCAAGCTGAAGCGGCTCTTTAGAGTATTTTTTCCTGAGCACTTGAGTAAGTTCAGCACCGAAAAAGAAAATGAGTCCGGAATAATAAATCCAGAAAAGAAGAATAACCAGCGAACCCGCGGCACCGTAAACCGAAGAATAACTTGTGGTGCTCAGATAGTAATTGATCCCGAACTTACCTATACTGAACAAGACTGAAGTTATAACAGCTCCGATGAAAGCGTAACGCCATTCTACTTTTACACTTGGTAAAACTTTCATTATCACGGCAAACATCAGTGTTACTAAAAGAAACGAAAACAACATATCGAGAATGTGAAGTAGAGGAATTACGTTTCCGATTAAATCGCTTAAAAAAGAATCCAGCACGCTGAGAAGAGTTCCCGCAATTAGTGAAACTACTAGAAGCAGTCCGATAATCAATAAAATTAGAAACGAAAAAATTCTGCTTATAAAGAAAACCTTAAATCCCTTGCCCGGTTTAACCTCAACTCCCCAAATAGCATTGAGTGAATCTCTAAGTTCCACAAATATTGCAAGGGACGCCCAGAGAAAAACCGCGATACCCAGAACAGCAGCCGTGATTCCTGTATCGGGAACTGATGCGTTCATTACCAAATTTTGAATCAGTTCGGCAGATTGTGTTCCAACATATTCTTCTATACTTCCGAACAACTGTCCCGCAGCAGCTTGTTTTCCGAAAACAGCTCCGGCAATTCCGGTGATAATAAGCAATAGAGGTGCTAGGGATATAAGCGAGTAGAATGAGAGGGCGGCAGACATCTTGAATGTTTTATCGTCGAGCCATTCATTGAAAGTAGTCACAGTGATGTTTGAAATTTCCTTAATGCTCATAATCGAATACTAATTCGTTCTACAATCTTCTTAATGTACGAATAAATTATGAGCTTAAAAAACAAACCCCGCATTAAGCGGGGCGATAAAGTCTATTAGTTGCCTGGAGCAGCCGGAGGAATATTTGCAGGAACAACATTCCTTATAGGTGTTGTTGATTTTAAGAATGCGAACATTGCTCTAAGATCCTCATCGGATAATTTTGCGAAATTTTGCCAGGGCATTGGCGGAAGCAGAGGACGGCTTCCTTCCATCCCTTTGTAAAGACCTTGACGCATTGCTCTTTCGAACTGTTCGTAAGACCAAGTTCCTATACCAGTCTCATCCGACGTTATGTTGGCGGAAAAAGAAACTCCCCACGGTCCTACAGCCGCAGTCAACTCGTGATTAAACAATGCCCAGTTCGGGAGAACAGATTCATCAATAGGCGGCAGTTCTTGATCTGCCGGATATCCCATAAATCTTCTGGACATATCAAACTCCGGTCCCTTAGGACCCATAACTTTTGGTGTGTGGCAGTCATCGCAGCCGATTGTGCTTACGAGATAATCTCCGCGAGCTATCATTTCTTCCTGTGTCATTGCCGGTTTTGCTTCTTGCTCCGGCTTTTGATTACAAGCCGCAAGCAAAATAAACAGAGCTGCCGTTGCTCCGATGTAGAAAAGAAATCCCCTCTTCATTAATCCTCCTTTTACCTCTTCATTAATCCTCCTTTTATTTGTATATTTTTGTGAAATAACTGCTGAATAGAAAGTATTATTTAACGAGATGTTGTAGCCGAAATCTTAATAAGACATTATGTCCAAAATTAATGAGTTTCCAGAACGGAAGCAACAAAATTGAAACATTTATTTGTTCTTTTAATACTTTCCTGTATTATAAGTTGAAAAGATGTTTGTATCGGGCAAATGTTGCTTGTAATGGAGAAAAATTTCGAAAAGTTGAATTGGAAAATAAGAAGCCGGTAAAAAACAGTATGCGAAAAGAGATAGATAAAATAAATGGCGATAATTATATATACCACCGCTTCACTTTTGATGCAGCAATTCAAAATCACACCTTTATCGGCGATGAGTTTATTGGAATGGACCCGGTTGAAGAAACCCGCAATTTGAATGCATTCGAAAGAGTTGTAGCAGCAGGTCCCTACGGTTTTATGCCGAATCTTGTTGAAGAAATAAAAAAAGTACTGGGCGAAGGAAATTACATATACGACGGCTACGAAATAGGCGAAGAAGATTTCGGAATTTACTTTTTTATCAAAGCCGAATTGTATGAATCACTTTTGAAGAAAGTAAAACTTTGGAGTAAGGCGGTTGATATTGATGGGTTTATGTGGTGGGAGGAGGAACGCGATTGAATGTTTGATTGGTAGAATTATTTACACTAATTTAATAGCATTGAGTTTATATCATCAGCAAATTAGGAACCCTCACTATGGCAATTCCAGATTATCAATCGTTAATGCTTCCTTTGTTAAAACTCATCTCTGATTCTAAAGAATATTCCGTACACGAAGCCGTCGAAATATTAAGCAAGGAGTTTAAATTGACAGAGGAAGAAAAAGTTGAAATGCTTCCTAGTGGTCAACAAACAGTTATCTTTAATAGAATAGCTTGGGCTAAAACATATATGAAAAAAGCCGGGTTAATCGAAACACCTAAAAGAGGGAAGTTTAAAATTACACAACGTGGTTTTGATGTTCTCTCTTCAAATCCTTCAAAAATAGATAATAAATTTCTGTCTCAGTTTGATGAATTTGTAGAGTTCAAAACAAGAAAGAAGGAAAAAATTGAATCAACAAAGAACGAACATTTGGAAAACGAAACGCCTGAAGAAGCATTCGAATCAGCATATGAAAATTTGAAGGCAGAACTTATAAGTGATTTAATTCAATATCTTAAAAGTTGTCCACCTCCTCTTTTCGAGAAAATTGTAATAGAGGTGTTGGTCAAAATGGGTTATGGTGGAAGTATTAAAGATGCTGGCAAAGCTGTCGGAAGAAGCGGTGATGAAGGTATTGATGGAATAATCAAAGAAGATCGTCTTGGATTAGATATAATATACGTTCAAGCAAAAAGATGGGAAAATGTTGTTGGTAGACCTGAAATTCAAAAATTTGCAGGCGCGTTACAAGGACAAAGAGCAAAAAAGGGAATCTTCATTACAACCTCAAATTTTACCAAAGAAGCCACGGAATTTGTCACTAAAATAGACTCAAAAATAATTTTAATAGATGGTAATAAATTAGCGGAGTATATGATTGATTTTAATGTCGGTGTTTCCATTACTTCTACTTATGAACTAAAGAGGATTGACTCAGATTATTTCATTGAGGATTAATTGAAATGAAATCCTTTCTCCTAAATCCCAAATTCGAAGTTGATGATATAATCTCCTACACGGAACTCACCGCTGCGGAAAAAATGAATCTTCAAAAAGGAATGAATTTTAATGTCAATCCGGAGTATTCTGTTTTTTTAATGTCCGTTCGTAAAGGGGCGCCATACGCAGATAAAATTGACGAGAAAACTAACACGTTAATCTATGAAGGTCATGACGTACCCAGTAATATTTCGGACAAACCTAAAGAAGTAGATCAGCAACTAATTACACCAAATGGTTCACTTACTGAAAATGGAAAATTCTACACAGCAGCACAATCTTACAAATTAAATCTTATTAAGCATCCACATCGAATAAAGGTTTACGAAAAGATTCAAAATGGCGTCTGGTGCTATAAAGGTTTTTATAATCTAATTGATGCAAAAATTGAAAATGACGGAAAAAGAAACGTATTTAAATTTTATCTGCAGCCAGTTGAAATAAAATCAATGAAAAAAGAAGTAGTTATACCCTTCAACAGAGTAATTCCAACTCACGTTAAAGTAGAAGTTTGGGCAAGAGATAAAGGTCGTTGTGTAAAATGTGGTTCAACTGAAAATCTACATTATGATCACGACTTACCATATTCAAAGGGCGGTACAAGTTTAACTGCAGAAAACGTGAGAATTCTCTGTATGAAATGCAACCTAAGTAAATCCAACAAAATCCTTTCCCTTCCGCCAATTTTATTTCCTTAAATAAGACAGTATAATTTTTTTGAATATATTCTTTTTTATTGTGTATCATTCCTGTAACCAATATCTGTATAAGTCCGTCAAAAGTACTATTAACTAACAACGGGAAGGTAATATGCGTAAGATATTTTTTATTATTTCAGCATTTGTGTTGTTGATCGGGATTGTTGAACTTAACGCACAAGACAAAGCCCAAAAAATCGATGAGTTTATTCAAAAAATGGTCGAGTATAATTCTTTTACAGGCACGGCGCTCGCTGCCGATAACCGAGAAGTAATTTTCAAAAAGGGATACTCGTTTGCAAACCGCGAATGGAATATTCCGAATGACGTCGATACAAAATTTCGTCTCGGTTCAATTACAAAACAATTTACTGCGGCAATAATTTTAAAACTGCGCGAAGAGGGTAAGCTGAAACTTGAAGATAAAATTACCGATCATATCCCTTACTATAGAAAAGATACAGGCGATAAGGTAACAATTCATCATCTGCTTGTTCATACTTCGGGAATACCAAGTTATACAAGTAACCCCGATTTCTTCCCGGAAGTGAGCAGGCAGGAATTCACCGTTGAAGATTTTGTAAAAAAAT
>JAGFIY010000021.1 GCA_024103215.1 Melioribacteraceae bacterium
TTTATTCAAAAGTATCCTAATGATGATTCGATAATCAATGCAAAGTTCAGACTTGCTGATTCATATTATGGAAGCAAAAATTTTGAAAGAGCAAGCCAGATTTATCGTGAGATTTTCAACCTGGATAAGAGTTTGGTGAACAATGATTTTGCTCTTTATCAATACGGACAAGCATTGTTCAAATCCGGAAGAGCATCAGAGGCAATTTCAACTTTTCGTCAGCTACAGCAAAAATTCCCCGAAGGGAAATATGCTGACGATTCACAGTACTTGATTGGGTGGATCAAATTTCAGCAGAACAATTTTGATGAGGCGATTGAAGAGTATAAACAAATACCGCAGCGTTATCCAAATAGTGCTACGGTTCCGATTTCTTTTTATTCAATAGGCGATTCTTACTATAACATGGGACTTTACGAAAATGCAATCACTTATTATGCAAAGGTGATTAATGAATTTCCCAACACTCCGTATATTTTTGATGCTGTAAAAGGAATTCAAGATTGTTACATTGCCAAAGATCAGCCTGAAAATGCAATAGATTTTATTGATCAATTTTTAATTTCAAATCCCAATTCAAGAATTGGTGATCAAATACAATTTAGAAAAGCCGAAATATATTACAGCAATACAAACTATGCGATGGCTCTTATAAATTATGCGGAAGTTATAAATCAATATCCAGAAAGTTCCTTAATTCAAGATTCACACTATTGGATGGGGAAGTGTTCTCAAAATCTCGAAAAAAACGATGAAGCTATTCAGAATTTTTATAATGCTATGAACTTAAATCTAGGTTCAGAAATCGGCATTGCTTCTGTTATCGAACTGGGTAATATTTACAATGAACTCGGTGAATATGATAAAGCAATAGATCTTTATGAAAGAGTAGAAAACAAAGTGCCAAAATCCCCTCGAGTTGCAGAGATATTATTTTTCAAAGCAAGTACACAAATTCAGAAGGAAGATTTTTCGGGAGCATTTTCAACTTTCAACCAATTGATACAATATTACGACGATACAATTTTTGCTGCAAAAGCAAAAATTGAAATGGGTATTATGGAACTAGCAAGAGGAAGTTATGAAAATGCCGAATACTTATTCAAGGATCTCGGTGAAAACAGAAGCGACGATATAGGTGCAAAGGCACAGTATTATTACGGAGAAACATTATTCGAACAAGAAAAATTAGATGAAGCAATTTCTGCATTCGTTAGGGTCCGTTCGGTTTTTTCACTTTATGATGAGTGGTATTCAAAATCGCTTCTTAGATTGGGAGACTGCTATGTAGAACTTGGCGATAAATCAAATGCGAAGGAAATGTACAGAGCAGTTTATAATAAACATAAAAATGATCAACTCGGTAGAGAGGCAAATAAAAAGCTGAAAGAATTATGAGAAAAATATTATTGATTTTTACATTAATTCCTGTGATGATATTTTCGCAGGAAGCAAATCAAGGGCAGAGCATAGAACTTCCCGAGTTTGTAATTACCGGGAAACAGACAGTAACTGTTCCAAAAGCATTAAAGAAAAAACCCGACCCTATTTCCATAGTGTCACCTGAATTTTTTACTCCAACGGTCTCAACGGAACAATTTTCTTTGTCTGATATTTCCGAACCGTTTATGCCGCAGATTATTTTATATCCCATTTCAAAATATATAAACGGACAGCTTGAGGTTGGAGCCGGGGTTCATACTATTCCAACAGGAAAGTTCAACATTCAACAAGCTTTCGAATCTTCCGTTATATTTGCAAACGTAAGCGGCTTGAATATAAACGAATACGAGAATAATTCTCAATACAATGAAACTGCAGCAGGAGCAGGGGCAATGTTTTTCATTAGTTCAGATTCAGATTTTCTTTCAGGTTCTTCAATAAGTGTAAACGGAAATTATTATCAGAACAGTTATAGATTTTTTGCATCAGCTAATCCCGAGTTTGAAAGAAAAACTCAGACCTACAACGCTAAACTTAAGTTTGAAAATCAAGCATCATCCATTTTTAATTACAACTTTAGTACGTCGTTTGAGAACCTTACTTTTAAAGAAAATGATTTATCTGAAATTTTAATAAGACCTTCTCTTGATATTAAATTTAATGTTGGAAGTACAGCATTACTATTTGGAGGACTTTTAGAAAATCAATCACTAAAAAATAATTTGAGTACTATCACAAGCTATAACTATTTTTCAGCCTATGGAAAATTCAGATATAATATTTCAAATGGGATTATTTTAGATGCCGGTGCCTCATATTATAAATCGGAGAATGAGGATTTAGTTACACCGGTTGCGAAATTGACAACTAAGTTGAATAAAAACTTAACATTATTCGTTGAATACAATCCTACACTTAAGAATAAAACTTTTAAACACTTTTTGGAGCAAAACAGATACTTTAATTTCGGCGCAATGGACAATTTTTCCGAGAAGGATAAATTCAAAATCAAAGGTGCTGTTAGATATCAGTTCGATAAATACTTTGAGATAAACCTGGGTGGAGCATTTTCGAAAATTGATAATTACCTCTACTTCGGCGATGTTACAACACAAGGTTTTTATGATCTTAGAAATGATGACGAGATAAAGAAGATAGAGGGCTTCTTAAATCTGATATTTTATCAAGGTCCTTTCGGAATGTTTTATGCAGACTTTATTTACAACTCAGTGAAGTTTGAAAATGGCAATTACGTACCATTCGAACCAGAGTATAAGGCAAATGCCTTCTATAAATATAAATTTGATTTCGGTTTTGGAATTGAACCTTCGCTAAGGTATTATTCAAAATCATATGTGAACATTAACAATAATGGCCAGATCAGCGATTATATTAACGCAGCAGTGAAAGGAACCTTTAATTTGTTGAATAACCTAGAACTATTTGTTGAGTTTCAAAATTTGCTGAATCGGAATAATTATTTACTCCCCGGTTATACTGAAAAACCGTTCGATGTTTTAGGAGGAGTCAAATACAGTTGGTAATTGCAAAAATCATTGCCAAAAAATAAAAGTTAAACAATGACAAAAGAAGAACTAAAAAAAAGATTTTGCGGAATTTTAAATATTTCTCCTTCCGTCGGAGAAAAAGCTTTTTCCGAGATCCTGAAAAAAATATCGACAAAACTTGATGAAAATAACGCACTAGAAATCGATCAGCTCGGGATATTTGTTTTAAGGGAAGAACCTTTAACACGCGAGGAACGATCTAGATCTAAAAGCGATTTTAGTATTACCAAGAAAATGATTTATTTTCTTCCGAAGCGTAAAGCAGAAGTTGAAGAGACTGAATCATTTTACTTAACATTTGATCCTTTAAAATCGGATAAAGCTGGAAATTCTTATAGTGATGAGGTTTTTAGTCTCAGCATTAATGCACCGTTGATTCCGGTTAATAAAACTGATGATATTCAATCAACTGCATTTGATGAAACAGAAAACCTCGACAATAAAATCGATTCGATGATTAACACTTCAAACATCATTCAAGATTTTGATTTCTGGAGCGAGGTCACCGCTTACGCCGCGGAATCTAATGGTGAACAAATTTTAGAGGAAGAAGAAAGTGAGTTGCGTGAATTAGTTTCCCAATCCCAACCGGAAGTCCGTGAAGAAGTTATAGAAGACCAAGTTGTTGATGAAGCATCAATTTTAGGAGTTGAGAACAAGGAATACGAAAATCAGACAAGAGACCAAGAAGATATTCATGATCATCCCAAGGCTGATATTCCACTTTTCGCTAACGATGTAATTGAAACCGAAATTGTTGAGGATGATATATCAGATGAAACTACATCCGAAATCACCGAAGATTGGAACTGGGGTGACGAACTAAAAAAAGAATTTCAAGATGAAGAAATAATCGAGAATACAGAGATCAACTCCTTGATAGAAGAAACAACATCAAAAGCGGATGAGAAAAAGAGTGAATACGAAGATCCGTTTGAAGAAGTTGAAAAATCAATTAATGAGATAGATGAACAAACCGAATTAGATGAATCTGTCCGAGGCACAACCTTAGTTGAAGATTCTGAATCTGAAAAAGAAAATGATGAGAAAACAGTTGTAGAAAAACATTTGGGAAGAAAAATTGAGGATTATGAACCTGATATTGAGAATCACTCAAGATTATCATTCGGACCGATTTTTTGGATTATACTTTCTGTGATAATCTTTCTCGGGTTTTTCCTAATTTATTTCTTCTATTCCGAAGACGAGAATAAAAAAGCAGATGAGGTTCAACGGTATTCGAGTACAAAACCAAAAATGGAATTAGGTGGTGAAATCGCTCCAAGAGATACTTTCATGGGAGCGGAGTATTATCAAGACGGAATTGATTCACTTGAACAGTTTGGGGAAATTTATATTCCACAGGAACAAAACGGTAACACGAAAGTAGAAACTAAATCAACAACCCAGACAACAAGCGGGGGTTTACAGTTAGGCGAATTGTATAGACAGATCCCGAACGAGAATCAGTTGAGCAACCTAATATTTTTCGACGGCAGTAAATACAATGTTCAAGTGGCAAGCCACAAATCAAAAGACGGGGCGGAAACAGTTGCAAATAAATTAAGAAACTTAGGTTATGATTCTTTTATAGTCGAGACTTATTTGCCGGCATTAAAAGGAACTTGGTACCGGGTGAGAGTAGGATTTTTTGATTCGAAGGAAGAAGCAGAAAAATTTAGAAAAGACAATAATTCTATAATTAATTAAACGGAAGATAAATGAATTTATTTGGCGTACTGGTTCAGGGCGGCTGGTTGATGCTTCCTATTTTATTGGCGTCAATTATTGCCGCTGCAATAATTATCGATCGTTATATAGTAATTCGTAAATCAAAATTAAATGTTCCTGTTTTTCTAGTAAAACTGCGCGGGATGTTGAAAAGATTGGATATTTCTGGTGCCGTCGCATATTGTATGGAAGAAAAGAGTCCTGCAGCAAACATAATCAGGAAAGGATTGAAGAAATATAAACTCGGTCATCTGCGAGTAAGAGAAGCGATCGAAAGTGCGGGCAAGCAAGAAATTCATAAACTTGAAAAAGGACTATCGGTTCTTGCAACAATTTCGGGAGTAGCTCCGCTTTTGGGTTTTTTAGGTACCGTAACCGGAATGATTCAGGCATTTATGAAAATTGAGGATCTGCAAGG
>JAGFIY010000067.1 GCA_024103215.1 Melioribacteraceae bacterium
GAAAATTCGCGGAAGACAATGGGTTCGATTCCAAGATCGACAAACTTAGAAAGAATGCCAACAATAGCTATAGCGCTACTGAACAGACCGAAATTTTCCACACCAAGGGCCCGTGCCGCTATTACAAAAATCACAAAATTAAAAACAAGCGGAAGACCCTGTCCAAAAGTTAAGGAAAATATATTTTTAGTTATTTTGTTGATGGATAACCTATTCAGATATTATTGGATTAATAATTCATCTTACTGTTGTTTCCCATACAACCGAATTCTTTTTAAAGAGGAACTTTATAAAACCGACAGCCAAAGCAATGTTTGAAATCATAAAAAAATTAGGGAGTGAAAATATTTTCAGCCGTATTTTGAGTAAACTCAAAACAAACCCAATCAGAGAAAAGAGATAAAAAAAACTCTGCAGATATAAAAGAAATTTCACCGTGCTATTTTCATGAAAGTATATCAAACTAAGTAAAAAAATTATCAAAAGAATCTGCGGAACAAACCACCGGATCACTTTATGAGACCAAAATGCGTAGGAAACAAGTAAATTTTTTGAAAAAAGCAGTTGAATGAAGAATATCATGGTTTGATAATTTGTTGCAGCAAATCTTACTTTGCGATTAAACTCTTGTTTTACTGACTTTGCAACACTCTCTCGTCCTACTGCATTATCGGCGTAGACAAATTTCATTTTATTTTTCAGAACATTCAGCGATAAAAAGAAATCATCAGTTACTGCTTTACTAATAGGAATTTTCTCCAAATATTTTTTTCTTATTGCAAATACACCACCGTTGGCTCCTATCAGAATCCCCAATTTCCCTTCAGCCCGTTTTATAAAGGTCTCATATTCCCAATAGCTTTTTTCCTCAATTCCTTCCTTTTTATCAACATTTTCATCTTCAAGTATTAATCTTCCGCTTACACCACCAATGCTGATGTCTGAAAAGTAAACAACAAGATTTTTAATACAATCTTTATCAAACTCTGTATTAGCATCTGTGAACAATACAATTTCATTACTTACATGCTCAAATAATTTATTAAGAACTCCTGCTTTACCCGACCTTTCATTATAGATAAACACTTTCAGCCAATCGTATTCGGATTGTAATTTATGCAGTATTCTATTCGTGTTGTCATTCGAATTATCCGACCCTACTAGAACCTCTATTTTAGAGTGATCATAATCCTGAATTGCAAGATTTCTTATTCTCCTTTCAATTACTTTTTCTTCATTATAAGCAGCTATCAGAATGGTTATTTGGGGGAGGTATTCAGGTAGATTAGGTTTGGACTTAAATAGAGCTAAATAATGGATACAGATGGGGTACACAAAATATGTGTGAATAAATAAGTAAATAAAAGCAAATAAAATAATTTCCCACATATACATATATAATTAATTGAATTAATATACATAAAAATGAAGAACGATTTCTGTGTTAATTTAGGACTTTTATTTCAAAACAGAGTACATTTTCGTGAGTATTTCGGCATCATTTTTCCAATTATACTTCGCTTCAACAGCAAGTCTACCGTTTTTACCATAATCATCTGAGCTAGATAACATTTTACAAATTTTATCGGCACAATCTTTATAATCGTTTGATTTGAACACTTCTCCACATTTTGTTTCGATTACAATTCTTTTCAGAGGTTTTGCATCAGCTACGAGTACCGGTTTAGCAAAAGACATATACTCGAACAATTTATGAGGAATTGTATTGTCGATAAAATCATTGGACGGCTGGGGGATAATGCAGATCTTTGCTTCTGAAATATATTTCCCTATATTTTCGTGACCACACCAGTCTTTAAGTTCAACATTTCCAAATAAACTAAACTGCACAACAAGATTATTCAATTCTTGCTTTGCAGGACCATCACCAATAATTAAAAGTGTTGAGTCGGGAAAATCCGAGATTACTATTGACATCGCCTTAACCGGTGTATCTAATCCTCTTTCCGGACTAACTGTGCCCGTATATAATATTAAATTTTCGGACTCATCATTTAGAGATTCTAGTTTTAACGATTTAGTAAATGTAGCAAGGTCTACAGTATTCGAAACTGTGAATATCTTACCCTCCGGCACTCCAAAAGAAATTAATCTTTTTTTGTTTTCTTCAACTACAACAATTATTCTATCGGATACCTTTATGAGCAAATTATCTAGAATTCTTGCTAGAGTCGGATTTTTGAATATAAAATTCAAAATCCCTTTTTTCTTAAATTCTCTTAAAGCATCGGGATAATTTTCATGCATATCATAGATTAATGGAACGTCGAAAAGAATCTTTAGGATATATCCCAATGGGACCATTGGAAGATCATGGGCGTGAATAAAATCCGGTCGTATCTTTATTGCTATTTTAATGGCCTTAAAAAGATAACGCGGGTTTAAAAAAAGAGGAAAATTAATAATCTTATTAAGTTTTTTTGATTGAAACACTGCAACAATTCTAAATATCGTACAGAACTCGAATTCCGGTGATAATCCTTTGTTATATTGATTACAAATCACAGTTACGTCATAACCATTCTGCGATAAAGTGCGAATTTCCTTTTCCAGTCGAATGTCAGGAGGGAACACTGTTTGGGATAACATTAAAATCTTTTTCTTACTTGCCATTTCTCAACATTATTGCTTTGGGTAAATAAATTATTTGTTTCAAACAAAGAAACGATTTATTTAAAAAAGATTTGTTAAATATTCCTATAAAAATATAAGTAGGAATCCGAATGACAATTCCGAGAACAAATATCGAAATGATAATTGTACTTTTGAGAAAAGAATAGTGCTTACTGAAATATTGAATTTTTGATATCAGAATATGTTTGTACTTGAACCACGATTCTTCCCCAGCTGTTGCTCCGCCTAAATGAATAACTTCGGTATTCGGATAGAAAATTACTTTCCCACCAAAATTAATTGCCCGCTTGCATAAATCTTTTTCCTCTGAATAAAAGAAAAATCTTTCGTCAAATCCTCCAAGCTCGTCAATAAACTTTTTATTTGATAATATAAAAGCACCTTTAATGATGTGCACAGATTTTGGATCTTTCAGCTCAGAAAAATTTTCGTAATATCGATTGAACACTTTTGATTTGGGAAAGAATGTATAAAGGAAAAAACTTGTAGTTAGTGTATTCCAGATCGAATCAAATCTATCAATTGATATTTGGATTGAACCGTCATCATTAAGTAATCTGCATCCAATTAACATTCTACTATCATTGGACGATTCTAGAAATAATAGAATTTTTTGAAGAGTGTTTTCCTTGAATATAACATCATTGTTCAAAAATAAAATGTACTTTCCCTCAGCGATATTCAATCCTTTATTATTGGCAGCAGCAAATCCAATATTATCATCATTCTTAATCACTCTAATGTTGGAAAAGTCAACTATAATTTTAGAAATATCGCCTTCGGAACTTGCATTATCAACTATTATTACCTCAAATGAGATTCCTGAAGTAAATTCGTATAAACTCTTAAGACATCTTTTCAAGATGTTAAAGGAATTATAACTTACTATAATAACTGATAATTGAATAGGCAATTTACTTCTTTATTAGTTGTGATTTTATAAAGGACAATTCATCTTTGTTGTAAACACCCAATGTAAAAAGTGCTGCAAGAAGTATTGTCAAATTTAATGGTATATAAATGAAAATGTTCCACTCCTTTGTCAGATATCCGATTGTTGTTACAATTAAAATCCAGGGTATTATTCTTCCCATATTTAACCACAATCTGTAATGCAATTTACTTAATACAAAAAATAGAAATGAAGTTCCGATCATCAGTGCTATAATTCTTGACAGCGCCGCACCATCAATATAATAAATTGGTATGCTTAGAAACGCAAATAATGAAAAAGAGAGAGAGACTATTAAGATATAAAAAATGTTAAATTTTTGTTTATTATGAATTGTCAACATATCTAATAAAAAGAAATTGATAAAATTAAACACTAATGAGAAAAATAAAATTGAAGTTGCTAAAGACGCAGTGGAATAGCCATCACCAAATATTAACGTTATAAAAAATGTTGATTTAAAAGTGAATAATACGCTTGCGGAAAACGAAATAATAATAAGTGATTTTAAAATTGTTGCCAACTCCGATTGAATTGATATATTTTTCTTAATTTTTTTTACAAAAATGGGAACAACTGTCATTACTATTGCAGAAGGAACTATTAGAAATGGTCTTGTTAATCTAACCGCAATTGAGTAAAAACCTACTGCCTCTTTACCATAAAAATAATCAACAAAAAGTATATCCAATTGCAAAAATAAAAATGAGACGACAACAAATCCGTAAAGTGGCAGCGATTCTTTTAGGTACCATTTGATTTTTGTGAAATCAAAATAAAATGTAAAATTGTAGTCTTTTATCACATACACCAGAATGCCTAAAAATCCCGGTAGACTAGCAGCGACGTATACGATTATAAAAAAGTAAAATTTATTCTCAACGAAGAGCAATCCTATCATCAACAATAACATTAAAACTGCATCAATTATCGTAAATAATGAGGGTAGATGCATGCGGAGGTCTTTTTTGAAAAAAACTTGAAGTAGATCTCTAAAGTTTGTTTCCTTTGAAGACACTATTAGATTTATGAAAAGTAGATTTACTAAAAGAATTGTAATGAATTCGAAATTAAGAAAATACAAAAATAAATTGGTAAGTAATATCAGGATGATAAAAACAGCTAATCTAAAAATAAAAATTGATGATATGCTTTCACGGCACTCATTATCTTTAGAACACTCGCGAAGTATAATTGGATTAAAACCGAAGTCGATTATCTTTGATAAAATTCCTACAATTGCCAGCCAATAATTAAATAAACCAAATTCCTCGACCGAAATGTTTCTGGCAACAATGCCGAATACAACTATTAACAGTACTACCGAGAGAAATTGGCTAACTGTTATTGAAAAAATGTTCCTAGCTGCTTTCATTTACGTTTTTACCGTCTTTTTTGCGTTCCGAAACTCAAGCAGATAGAAAACAATTATTAAAATTCCAATGGATATAAACCAATTTGCCCCCCGTGTTATCATCATCAGAAAGGAAAACCAAATTATTAAGAATAGATGAACCAAGAAAACAAGATGATGAGGTTTACCGTGTTTAAAAAATTCTAACCAGTTATAAAAAACAAAAAAGCCGATTATAAAAGGAACTAGAAAAACTCCCAGAGTTCCAAAATCAGCATCAAGTTCTCTAAGGTATGTCCCCGTATTAACCCATTCAGGCACATAATAAGCACGTTGATATATGATTGAAGGTTCAGTTACGTTAAATTTTGAAAGGATATTATATACTAACTGAAATGTGTTTTCGCCAAATCTATTCTCCTCAACTTGCTTTACATAATATTGATTTAACACTCCCAAATGACCGCTAAGATAAAGATAAATTGATGGCGTGATAATACTGCTCCCCTTCATAGATTGCAGTTGTCGAGTTTCGCCAGAAAAGGTCTCATCAGTTCCTCTAAAATCTCGAATAAGTAAAACACTAAAAACAAGGAGAACGATAAAAGTCGTATTTAGAATTATCGATGAATAACTTCTCTTTTTTGCTTTTTCTACTATTCCTTTGAAATAAAAACGGCAAATAATATATATAGTTACAAATTCCAAAAAACCGTAAAGGATACTTTGTCGTCCAACCATTGCAATTCCTTTAATTACAGTCGTTAAAAATGGTAATGTTGCTAAAACCGAATATTTACCCTTGTATGCTGTAAGGATGGCGACAAAAAAAATTGCCAAATAAGTGGCGACTGAGATATAGGGAAATACACCTTCCATTTCCCCTGATGTACGCATTTTATATACTTTGCTTAGATTAACCAGGACCTCGGGAATGGTATTAAATTTTACTAATAAGACCATCCAATGCTGTATTGCCCCTAATAGACCGACAACGGTAAAGAACAATGATAAAGAAATTAATGTTTTTTCGCTTTTTTCTAAAAACCCCAGCAGATAACTATTCTGGTTATTTGATGTGTATTCAACTTGCCCGAGATAAAAATATCCAAGCAAAATCCCAAAAAGAAAACAAAAATAGGAGCCGATAATAACAAACCAGGTTTGGGAAGTGAGCTCGACATAGTTTATCAGACGAAGTTCATAAAAAAATATCAATCCGCCCCAAATGATCACATACACAGATATCGGATTAAAAAATCTGTGGAAAATAGTTTTACCTAAGTATAATGAAATAATTACAAGAAGAAGTAATAACAAAAAAACCATGCTATAAGGCATTTATTTTATAGAAACTCGAGATTCTTGAATAAAATTTGAGTTCTTTTAATTGAATTATATTAAGCTCTTGATTTTGCTTCTTATTTAAAAGCTGCTCTGATCTAATAATTATTACTGTAAAAAATAATCCGGCTAAAAATAATACCGATAAAATAATGAATGATTTTTTGGGTGAGTATTTAAGTTGTGGTGGAATTGCTTCATCAAGAACTATAATATTCGGAAGATTTTTTTGTTCTTCCATCACTGCTTGCTCATATATTGGAAGAGTATATTCAAGAAGTTTAGATTGAACTTCTAAATTTCTGTAAATTCTAAAATATTCTCTTTGCAGAGTAGGAATCGTATCAAGTTTAAAAAAGACAACAGAGCTATTGGTTGTATATTTCCCTTTTTCTATCTCATTTAATTTTTCTTTTAATAATTTAGCTTCTTGTTCGGCTAACTTATATGTAGGTGTATTTATACCTTGTGTGTTTTTGAGCAAATCCAACTGCAGTTCTTTCAGAGCCAGTTCGGATTCTAGTTTTGCCATTACCTGGAATGTTAGTTCAAATTGTTCCGGAATAACATAAACCTTATACTTTTCTTGAAAATTCTTAAGATCAACTTCAGCGGCACTAAGATCGTCTAAATTCTTAAAATACCTTTTCTCAACAAATTTTCTGTAACTTGTTGCATATTCAAGACTATAATGACGATGCAGACTATCTAATACCTCAACAAAATAGTTAACTATGGATGCAGCAATCTCCGGATCTTCATGAATCATACTTATCTCAAGCAATCCATTTTCAGTCAAATCAAACTTCGCATCATCTCTAAGTGCTTTAAGTACTTTATCCCTCTTGTAACTTGTGATGTCGTAATAATCAATTAAATTAAATTTATCCACAACATTTAACAGAATTTTTCTACTTTCCAAATAGCCAAACAATTTTTCGGTACCGGTTCCAGAAGAACCCAACAATGCACTTCCCAAAAAAGATGAACCAACATTTGAAAGCACATTGCCGAGAGCACCCATATTAGAATTCTCTTCGGCAAGCATAATTACCGAGTTCGCTTTAAATTTTTCCGGAATCAAAAAGGTAATACCCAGAGTAATGAATGCTATTATTAACAAGTTTATAAAAAGCAACTTTTTCCATTTGTATAATATTGATAAGAAATCCGTAAACGTTCTTTTTTTTGATTCCATTGAGTATTCTTCTAATTATTTAAATAATAAAACTAAAGTTGCAACACCGCCTAAAATTCCGGCGATCGACCCGATAACGCCGAGATACCACCAGAATTCTTGAATGGGTCTTTCTTTTTTAACATATATGTAATCTCCAGCTTCAACGGGAACTTCTTCATGATCCTCTACAAGGTACCAATCACGTGATTTGCCTTTAATGAGATAAACTTCATCATCACCGTATGCTATATCGGTATAACCGCCTGCATCATTTATATAATCCCAAACCGACTTTTGTCCATCGACGTTATAATAACCGCTTTCTCTTACTCCTCCCCAAACGAACACTGTTTCGCTCTTTTGGGGTACAATTATTACATCTCCATCATTCACGATGAACTTTGAGGTTTCGGAATCGGGTTTATTAATCTCTGCAAAATCAACACTAACCGAACTTTCAAAAATTCGTAATTGATTATCGAGTTTGAAATAAAGTGTATCCCGAAACTGCAGATTTGCAGTTCGATACATTCTCAACAGTTCAAGATCTATTAAATTAGAGCGGAATGTTTCTTCCAAATCCATAAGGTTTTGCTCGGTTACGCTTCGTGCTAAAATTTCCTTCCGAAGAGTGTTGAATGAGTCATAATTTCTTACCAATTCCGAAAATTTTAATGAAGCATTAGGAGTAAACCCACCTGCTTTTTCAATTACTTCTTTAAGTGTTGTCGAATTTTTTGAAATTGGAATATAACCCGGTCTATTTACTTCGCCGAGTACAAGTACTTGATATTTTTGTTTGTTCAGTTCGGAATATAACACTCTTATTCTATCCCCAACTTGTAGAGGATATTCCTCATAAACCGGCACTTCAACTGTTTCGATTGTTTCACCGTTGTTTTTCAATCTTGTTATTTCAGCTTTTGTGATATCGGTATAAGCGGTATTTATTCCATGTGCAAAGAAAATTGCAGTCTGAAGGTTATCCCCTTCAACAAATTGAAATTCTGTGGGTTTGTTTACTGCTCCGTCAATCGAAACAAAATGCACTTTATCATCATAAGCAGGAAAAACAATTACATCACCGTCTTTTAAGTAGGGATTGTGTTCAAAGTTCCCGGTTAATCGGAACATCGCTAAGTCAATAATTAGTTCCGAACCATCTTTCCTTTTTAGTTCAATATTTCTCAGAGCATATTTCTCAAAATTCTTCTTGAACTCTACCATGCCTTCTTCGCTTCGTACAGCCGTAAGCAGAGTAGCTTTAGTTTCATTGTAAATTCTCGTGACAAATTGATCTAATCTTTCAGTATTCAACGAAGGAAATGAACCGTTTACAATAAAATCGCCGCCAATAGTTATCGATATAGAATTAAAGGCAATGGCATTTATACTGTTTTGCGAATTCTCTGAAGAAGAGAATTGTGCACTGAGATTATTGAAGAAAATAAAACTTATTGCGAATAATATTGTTATCGGCTTAAACAACTTGCTCATGGGAATTATATTGTTCATCATAATATTTTAAGTATTCCTTGTTTATAATTCTTTCCCACCAATTTTTGTTTTCCAGGTACCAATCAATCGTTTTAGAAATTGCCTCTTCGAAATCAAATTTTGGTTTCCAGTTCAACTCAGTTTTTATTTTTGATGCATCAATTGCATATCGTCTGTCGTGACCGGGTCTGTCCTTAACGTATTCAATTAAGTCTTCCGATTTATTTAATTTTTCAAGAATCAGTTTAACTATATCTATATTTTTCATTTCGCGTTCGGCACCGATGTTATAAACCTCACCAATTTTTCCTTTATCGAGAACCATCTCTACCGCAAGATTATGATCTACAACATATATCCAATCGCGGACGTTTAATCCGTCTCCGTAAACCGGAAGCTTCTTTCCGTTTACAGTATTTAGGATCATTAAAGGTATTAATTTCTCGGGGAATTGGTAAGGACCGTAATTGTTTGAACATCGAGTGATTAATGTGGGAAGACCGTAGGTGTGATGAAACGCCTGAACCATCAAATCGGCAGAAGCTTTGCTCGAAGAATATGGACTGTTGGGAGCTATCGGAGTAGTTTCAGTAAAGTATCCTTCCGGACCAAGACTCCCGTAAACCTCATCGGTTGAAACTTGCAGAAATTTTTCAATACCAAATCTTTTTGATGTTTCGAGAAGTATGTTTGTGCCGATTACGTTTGTCGTAAAGAAAACTTCAGAACCCAAAATGCTTCTATCAACATGTGATTCAGCAGCAAAATTAATCACATAATCAAATTTAAATTTTTCGAAAAGCGAGGTGATAAGCTCTTTATCGGTTATGCTTCCTTTTACAAAATTGTAATTGGAATTTCCCTCGGATTCTTTCAGATTCTCAAGGTTTCCAGCATATGTTAAAGAGTCAAGATTAACGATTTTCCAATCATCTCTTTTCTTAAGAATTGTGTTGATAAAATTACTTCCAATAAATCCGGCGCCGCCGGTGACTAAAACATTTTTCATTTTATACCATATTAAAAAGCTAAGAATCCTAAATATACACCTGTTTGAACAAAAAATGAATTGCCGGATAAATTATTCGGCACATTTTTTAATTCGATCTCATTTGCGTATTCCCAATCCTCCCCCAAAGTAAATTGATAACCCCCTCCGGCTCTGAACGAGAGAAATCTGTTTATGGGAACATCTAAGTTTATTGTGGGACTGATAGTATAATAATTATTTTCGATTAAATAAGTCTTTTTGCTTTCAGAGGGAGAATTTAAGTAATCATTCCAGACATCATCCCAATCGATTGATCCGCTGTTCTGAAAAACATTTATTTCAATGTTTCCTCTGCCGAGAATTGCTCCCACTGAGAGATTCACATTTTTAACAAACGGCAGAGTATATTCTATGCTTACGCCCCACCCGCCAATTGAGTACTCTGCTTCCCTAGTCGCAAAATCAAGCACATTTTCAACAGAGGACGAACCACCGAAACTCATTGCACCGATTCGTAAATTCTCGATAAACAATACATAAGCATAGCCGCTCACTCCAAGAGCGAACACCCCACTCTTGCTTATTTCTCCCAACTCAAGCAGATTCAGCTTTGAATTGAGTTCGTCAACATTAGGAAACATCCAAACGGGTGAGAAACCAAACGCTGCACCGAACTTCCCTATCTGAGCGCTTCTGCTTGACTGTGCTTGGACATCAAAACAGAGCAAAATAGCGAGAATCACAAAAATGCTTAAAGAGTTTTTCATCATAAATCTTTCAGGGGAAAAAATTAGCTAAACGAATTGTAATAATAATCAATTTTACTTATTTGAGAAAATTTCGGCAGGTCAATTTTTTATATCATATGAATTAAGAAGAGACCGGACAAATGCCAATCATTGTCACCACAACAAGGAGACATAAAATCCGGCCTCAACAGGAAAATGAATTAATCCATCATCATACTTAGGAAAGACGAGCTGTCTTCGTCCCTCCAATCTTTTTCATCTTTTTTCGGCTTATGTTCTTCTTTACTGCTTTTAAGTTTATCGAACTTGAAACCACCTTTTTCTAAACCCGAAGAATCTTTCATAAAGTTGCCGGTACCTCTTACACGGTGAATAGTGGGAATATCGAGAATATTTCTGTCATTAAAATCCTCTTCATTAAATGCATAACCACCGTAAATCGGTTCTTCGATTTCCTGCTCTTCATCGACTTCAACTTGCTTAGCGGTTCTTTTTGATTTTGCATCATAGGAACTGAATCCGGTTGCAATTACTGTGTAAGAAACATATTCGTTCATGTCTTCTTTGTTTACCCAACCAAAGATAATATTTACTTCTTCGCCGGCAGCTTCATAAATTATTTTGTTGCCTTCTTGAATTTCCTGCATAGTTAGGTCGTTTGATCCGGTTACATTTAGAAGAATGTTTTTTGCTCCTTTAATATTAATACCTTCGAGCAGAGGAGATGAAATTGCTTTTTGAGCTGCTTCAATAGCGCGGTTTTCGCCGGAAGCAATTCCGCATCCCATAAGTGCTTCTCCGGACTCGTTCATTACCGAGCGAACATCGGCAAAGTCAACATTTATAATTCCGGTAATCGTAATAATATCAGCAATTCCTCTCGTAGCTTCGTAAAGAACTTCATTGGGTTTGTCGAATGCAGCGGAAGCAGAGACTTGTTTATCCAAAATGTTGAGCAGTCTTTCGTTAGGAATAACAATCAAACTATCCACCGATCTCCTCAGTTCGTGGATTCCTTGTTCGGCATTCATCATTCTTTTTTTACCTTCCCACTTAAATGGTTTAGTAATTATACCTACTACAAGCGAACCAAGGCTCTTCGCAATTCCCGCTACAAGCGGTGCTCCGCCAGTACCTGTTCCGCCGCCCATTCCGGCAGTGATGAACACCATATCACTTCCTTTAAGAACAGATTCAATTTTTTCCCTGTCCTCTTCCAAAGCTTTTCTACCAACGTTTGGATCGGCTCCGGCACCCAATCCGCGGGTAATATTCGTTCCAATTTGAATTTTGTGATGTGCGCTGCTGTTATGAAGGGCTTGTGAATCGGTATTTATTGCAACATATTCAACACCTTTTAAACCCTTCTTCATCATACTTTCTATTGCATTACAGCCGCCGCCTCCAACGCCAACGACTCGAAGTTTAGCAGAATCGATCTGATCGCGATCAAGTGTACAGAATTTTGGCATTTTAATCCTCCTTGTTGTGGTATTTATTATAATTCGTCAAATATCTCCTGTAATCTTCGGATAAAGTTCGAAAAAATATTTTTCTTCTTTTTTGAAGATTTATCCTTAATAATTGAATCAGATGCTGTTGAACCGGGAATACCTTTTATCAATCCTGCAACAGTTGCAAATTCCGGACTTCCGATTTCGTTCGATAATCCGCTTCCTAACTCCAACGGAACTCCGATTCTTGCCGGACATCCGAACACTTCCTCCGCAAGTTCAGTGCAGCCTTTCAGGAGCGAACCACCGCCGGTCAACACGACGCCGGCTTTAATTTTATTTTTTGTCCCGGAATTTCTTATATCGTTTTCAATAATCGTAAACAACTCACGCATCCGCACGCTAATAATCTGGGTTAAAAGCGAGATCGGAATTTTAATATTTCCTCTTGCTCCAACTCCTTTAATATAAATGTCCTCATCCTTAATTATCGCACTTTCCGTTGCATATCCGTATTCTTTTTTAAGCTTCTCCGCCTCTTCAGTTACAATTCCGAGAGTTTCACGAATATCTTTCGTAACTTGATTTCCCGCAACTCCGATTACTTTTGTGTGTACAATACTTTTTTCACTATATATTGCGACATCGGTTGTGCCGCCCCCTATATCTATCAGTACAACTCCAAGATCTTTTTCGCTTTCGTCGAGAACCGATAAAGATGAAGCAATCGGTTGAAGTATATATTCTCGAATTCTCAAACCGGCTCGTTCAACTGATTTTTTTATGTTCTGAATTGCCGGAATTGACGCAAGCACGACATGATTGACTGCTTCGAGTCTTGAACCGCACATACCAATCGGGTCTTCTATTCCACCTTGATGATCAATTATGTACTCTTCCGGAATAATGTGGAGAATTTGTCTATCGGAGGGAATGCGGATTGTCTTTACATCTGTTTTTAATCTCTCAAGATCATCTGCTAAAATTTCATTATCCGGGTTGCTTATTGTTACATAGTTTCTGTGTCTTAAACTGGTGATATGTTCGCCGGCAACTCCAACATTCACTTCGTCAACCTCAACGCCGGCTCGGTTAATTGCGATGTCCAAAGCCTCTCTAATAGCCTCAGCTGTTTTTGCAATATTAGCTACAAGCCCTCTATTTAATCCTTCGGAAGGAGCAACACCAAAACCCAGGATATCAATTAAATCACCGTTTTTTTCTGCAATCACCGCACCGACTTTTGTCGTACCTAAATCTAATCCGGCTACAATATTCTTTTTCATATACTATTTTCCTCTTCGGATTCGTTCTGCATAAAGCCTAAATACATCAGTCCGTTGTATCTAAGATCAACATAATCGAGAACAAAGTTCAAGTTTTGTCCATCGGTTGTTTTCCAGAGAGTGTTGAAATAGATAACTTTTTCAATTTCATTCTGCCTCCCGATCACAACGGGAAAATTTATATCGGAAAAAGTAAGAATAATATCACCGCCGTTTCTTAAATCGATTTCCGATAGTTGATCGTAAAGTCCGGGACCTGCTAATTTCAGTGCTTCAATAATTTGAAATCCGGTAAATACATCATCATAATTTCTTAAATAATTTCCCGCAACAATTTTCCGCGGCAGCATCGGATTTGTTAAAACGGGATAATCAATTTGTTTAGTAAAAGGAACAATCGGCAGTAATTCAAATGATTCAGTGATTAAGAATTGTTCGGTTCCATCGTAAATTATTGCTTCGATCGATTTTTCTTCTATTCTAACCAAAACTTTATTGTTGCCGTCGTAACGAACTTCAGCTTTATTTATATAAGGATGTTTTTCTATTCTGTCTTTTATCAGGGATAGCGTTAGTTCATCTTCGTCATTTTTATTTTTCAATTTTGCGAAGCGAAAATACTGGTCGCTGCTTAACATCAAGTTACCTTCCAGTTCAATCACATCTATGTGATAACCTTTATCGGATTCAAGAGTGAAAGTTAAATAAACTAAAACTATCACGAATAATCCGAAGATGACGTATCGAAATATGTTTGCTCTTTTTTTCATTTTTTCAATTCTTCAACAAACTTTTCGCCGTATTTCCAAATGTCCCCCGCACCAAGAGTTACAATAATATCTCCTTCTTTGCTCAATTTTTTCAACAGTGCGGGAATTTTTGTTTTATCCGGTTCATAATGAACATTTTTGTGTCCGTAACTTTTCGCAACATCTGTGATAAGTTTTCCATTAACTCCTTCAATCGGTTCTTCTCTTGCAGGATAAACATCAGTGCAGATAAATAAATCCGAGTTAAGAAACGATCTGCCAAACTCTTGATAGAAATCCCGTGTACGTGAGTATAGATGCGGCTGAAAAACTGCAACTAATCTTCTCTTCCATCCTCCCCTTATCGCGGCAAGAGTTGCATTAATTTCGGTTGGATGGTGAGCGTAATCGTCAATAACCATCAGTTCATTATCATACTTAGTTTCGAATCTCCTATAAACTCCGGCAAAAGATTCAATTGCTTCTTTAATAATTTTAAAATCTATTCCAATCTGCATTGCAATAGAAACTGCAACGAGCGAATTTTTTATCATATGAAGACCTGGAACATTCAATTTTATTTGGCCGAGTTCCTGTCCAAAATAAATTACCGAATAGGTGTTTGAATGTTCAGAAAAACTTATATCAACTGCTCTTACATCCGCTTGATTTGTTATTCCGTATGTTACAATTTTTCTTGGGATTTCGGGAATAATTTCCTGAAGCGCCGGCTCATCAAGACAAAGGACAGCAAATCCAAAGAACGGTACTTTGTTTGCAAACTCGATGAAAGCTGATTTAATATCATCCAAATCATTATAGATATCGAGATGTTCTTTTTCCAAATTAGTTATTACTGCTATGCTTGGAGTAAGTTTTAAAAATGATCTGTCAAATTCATCGGCTTCAACAACTATATATTCGCCTTTTCCCAGCCGCGCGTTTGTTCCTCCTAAACCGCTTAATTTTCCTCCGACAATAATTGTCGGATCAATACCGGCTTTGGTTAAAACCAAACCAACCATGGAGGTAGTAGTAGTTTTACCATGCGTTCCGGCAATTGCGATGCCGTACTTCATGCGCATCGTTTCGGCAAGCATTTCGCTTCTTTTTATGACAGGAATCTTCAAATCCATTGCGGCTTTAACTTCAGGGTTCTTCAAATTAACAGCAGAAGAATAAACAAGCACATCAACATCCTTTAGATTCTCCGGTGAATGTCCTTCATAAATTTCCATTCCAAGATCACTTAAACGATTTGTTACTTCGGATAAAGCGATATCGCTTCCCGAGACTTTAAAACCCCGGCTCCATAATATCTCGGCCAAACCGCTCATCCCGATACCACCGATTCCAACAAAGTGAACTTTTTTAATAAATGTTTCAATCATAATTTAATTAATCGCCTCGGCTAATTTTATAACGTTATCGGCAATAATATTAACCGCATCCAAATTTGAGAATTCTCTTATTTTCGAAGAATAACTTTCAAGCAATTCTTCATCATTTATGATTTTTAAAACGACATTCAGCAAGTCATCATTAACTTTTGAATCATCAATCAAAACAGCGGCGTCGTTATCGCAAATTGATTTCGCATTCAAGTATTGGTGATTTGCCGCAACATTTTGTGAAGGCACAAAAATCGTGGGAATTCCCAATGCTGCAACCTCGGCAATTGTTGTCGCGCCTGCACGGCAAACTGCCAGATCACATGCCGAATATGCCGCGGACATATCGTCAATAAATGCAGAAACTTTTATCCTTCCGTTTGAAAAGGATTTATATTTTTGATAGTAATTAGCACCGCATTGCCAAATAATCTGAATTCCCTTACGCAGATATTCGTCAATGTTGTTCCCTAGTGCTTTGTTTATCGAAGCTGAACCTAGACTTCCTCCAAGAACAAGGAGTGTTTTTCTTTCTATATCCAATTTAAGTTTTTTTCTAGCTTCTTTTTTATCAATCTTTTTAAGACTAATCCTGACCGGATTTCCTGTTAATTTTAACTTATCCTTTTCTCTAAAGTATTTTTCGGATTCCTTAAAACTGATATGAATTTCATCAGCCTTCTTTTCCAGAAACCGATTTGTGATTCCTGGATAACTGTTTTGTTCGAGTAGAACAATTTTACTTCCGAGCAGTGAAGAAGCCCAAATTACGGGTCCGGAAACATAGGCACCGGTTCCCAACGCAACACGCGGTTTGAATTTTGCATTTATGACTATTGACTGCATCACCGAGACAACTACCTTTAAGGGAAGTAGTATATTTTTCATCGTTAGTTTTCTAGAAAATCCGGCTATCCAAATCGACTTAAATTCAAATCCATTTTCAGGAACTACTCGCGATTCAATTTTATTTTTTGTGCCAACAAATAATATTTCAGATTCCGGTTTTAAACTTTTCAATTTTTGCGCAACAGCAATAGCCGGATAAATGTGTCCTCCGGTTCCGCCCCCCGCAAACAAAAATCGATATTTGTTAAACTGTTTGGTCATTTACTCTAACCAAAGTTATATCCTTCCGTTTTTGATTTTCAATTCCGATGTTGATAATAATGCCGACAGAGATTGCAAACAGAATAATCGATGTTCCGCCAAAGCTGATGAACGGAAGTGTAATTCCTGTAGTTGGGAACAAACCAGTCACGACCGCAGCATTTATAAAAGCACTCAACACAATGTTTACCGAGAACGCGAATGCGAGCAGTTGACCAAATTTATCTTTTGCTTTTTTTGCCACAATTAATCCAATTAAAAAAATTGATAAATAAGCAAATAAAACAAGAACGGTTCCTATAAAACCTATCTCTTCACCAACGATTGAAAAAATAAAATCGCCGTAAGCTTCGGGAAGGAAAAAATCACTTTGTCTGCTTTGCCCGATTCCTACACCAAACAATCCGCCGCTTCCCAAACCTATCTTTGCCTGCAGCACTTGAATGTTGATTTCGCCGCCCTTTGTAAATCCTTTTACGAAATCAAAAATTCTTTCCCTCGAATGAGAGAACAACATCATAACACTTCCTGCACTTACAATGCCGGTAAACATTATTGATGCTAAATGTTTAATTCTTGCTCCGCCAACAAAAAGTAAAATAAATGAAAGCATAACAATTATAAGACTCGTGCTTACATTTGGTTGGAGCATTACCAAAAATGCAACAAGACCTATCCAGACCAACAAATAAAAAAGTCCGTTTTTGAAATCTTGAATATGTTCGCCTTTCTTTTCAATAAGAACTGCTAAGTGTGTCAAAAGCACAAACTTTGCAAGCGAAGACGGCTGAAATTGAAGAAAGCCTAAATCAATCCATCTTTTTGCCCCTTTAATCTCGGGAGCGAAAAAGAATGTAAGAATTAGTATAAAAATAACAATCACCATTGCAATTTTGCTGTAATCTCTGTAGTGTTTGTACGGAATTAGCGAGAAAAGTATCATTGCACCCACCGCGATAAGCACTTTCCAAATATGAGACTGAAACATCGTATAAATGCTATCAGTTTTAGACGCACTGAATGTCCCGCTCGCGGAAAATACCATTGCTGCGCCTATGATCATCAATACAACAACAATTACAGCTAATGATCTTACAACTATTTTCATACAACCATCTCGTTTACTGCTTCTTTAAATTTTCTTCCCCGGTCTTCGTAATTTTCGAACATATCAAAACTTGCACAAGCCGGCGAAAGCAAAACAACTTCGCCCGGGTGTGCTTCTTTCCGTGCAAGTTTGATAGCTTCTTTTAAACTTCTAACCTTTCTAACGTTTACAAATGATTCGAAGTGTTTCTTTATCTTATCGGATGAAGATCCAATTGCATAAATTTTCTTTACAATCCTTTGGACTTGGTTATCAATTTTTGTGTAATCGTTTCCTTTATCTTTTCCTCCCAATATCAAGTAAACAGCTTCATCAAAACTTTCAAGGGCATACCAAACAGCATCAACATTTGTCGCTTTCGAATCGTTTATGTAATCAACTCCTTCGATTTCAGCAACAAATTCGAGCCTGTGCTCAACCGGTTCAAATGTTGAAAGCGCATTTTTAATCGCTTCGTTCGGGAGATTAATCAGTTTGAAAACATTCAGAACCGAAAGAACGTTTGAGAGATTATGTTTCCCTCTGAGAATTACATCGTTTTTTCCACAGACTACTTCCTCACCATCCTCGTTTTTGAAGCACAAATTCTGCCCTCGTAAAAATGTTCCTCTTTCTACTTCTGAATTTGTTGAGAAAGAATATTTTGCGGCTCTGCAGTTTAAATCTTGCTGGGCAATTATTGGATCGTCATAATTTATAATCGCGTAATCTGCCTCGTTTTGGTTTTCAAAAATTCTGAATTTCGATAAAACGTAATTTTCAAGTTTGTTATCGTACCTATCCAAATGATCCGGAGTGATATTTAGCAAAACAGCAAAATTTGGTTTGAATTTTTCGATAAAGTCCAGTTGAAAACTAGATACTTCGAGAACAACAAAATCAAGCTCATCAACTTCCAGAGCAATATCAGAAAATGCCAAACCGATATTACCTGCAGCATAACTTTTTACACCGCAGCTTTTCAACGTATAAGCCGCTAGCGATGTCGTCGTTGTTTTGCCGTTAGTCCCAGTAATTGCAATAATTTTTCCTTTACAGAAATTATATGCAAATTCAATTTCGCTTATGATTTTTTTATCTGCTTTCATCAGCTTGAGAACAACGTTCGAATCACTTGGGACTCCAGGACTTAACACAGCAAAATCGCAGTTTAAGATTTGATCCGAATGAGATCCGAGTTCAAATTTTATTTCTTCTTTTTCGAGAAGTTTACATCTTTCACTAATCTTGTCGCTAACCGAGAAATCACTCACGAACGGGACAGCTCCCATTTTTTTTGCGAGAAGTGCTGCAGCTATTCCGCTTCTTTCAGCCCCGATGATTGTAATATTTTTTCCTTTGATCTCCATTAACGTATCTTGAACGATGCCAAACTTATAATTGCGAAAATGATTGTTAAGATGTAAAACCTAATTACTATTTTCGGTTCCGCCCATCCTTTCATTTCGAAGTGATGGTGAAGAGGAGCCATCTTAAAAATCCTTCTACCCTCGCCGTATTTCTTCTTTGTATATTTGAAATAAAGTGTTTGAATAACCACTGACAAAATTTCTAAAAAGTAAATCCCGCCTAGGATTGGGATCAGTAATTCTTTCTTAATTAAAATTGCAGTAATCCCAAAAGCTCCTCCGAGAGCCAGAGAACCTGTGTCGCCCATAAAAATCTGTGCGGGATAGAAATTGTACCATAAGAACCCTAAGCCAGCGCCGATGATTGCGGCGATAAATACGGTCAATTCTCCCGCACCAGGTAAGTATATGATGTTGAGGTAATCGGAGTAAATTACATTCCCGCTAACATAACTTATTACAGCTAATGCAAGCATAACAATAATAGTCGAACCGATAGCTAATCCATCTAATCCGTCAGTTATGTTAACGGCATTTGAAGTAGCAGTTATGATGAAAATTACGGCCGGGATATAAAAATAGCTGAAATCGAAATTCAGATTTTTAAAAAACGGAAGTGTTGTTTCGGAATTGTATTGACTGAATTCTGGTAGGTAGTAAATTGCACTTCCTACAATCAGTCCAACGAAAATCTGTCCGAGCAATTTATATCTGGCAATCAAGCCTTTTGATAATTTCTTAACAACTTTAAGATAATCGTCTACAAATCCAACAAGCCCGAGAAATATAGTTCCGATCAAGACGAGAATGATATAAGTACTTTTAACATCACTCCATAAGAGCACCGGAATTGAAATTGAGATTAAAATAATTATACCACCCATAGTTGGTGTTCCAGCTTTAAGATGATGAGTTTGCGGTCCCTCTTTTCTAATTGTTTCTCCAATCTGTTTTTTTTGAAGCAGACTGATGATTTTTGGTCCAAAGTAAAGACTGATCAGTAAAGCAGTGATAGCCGCAAGTGCTGATCTGAAAGTCAGATACCTGAAAATATTAAACCCCGGAGGTCCAAACACTTCGTTTATATAATCGAACAAATAGTAAAACATCAGTTTAACCTATTTGTAAAGAGTTCAACATATTGTTCCATTTTCATTCCCCGTGAACCTTTGACCAGTACAACCGATTCTTCAAATCCGTCGTTCATGATAAATTTCATTAGGTCATCACTCGATTCGAAATGCTTTTTGATCAAGAAACGGTTCTTCAACTCCTTATTAAGATATTTCATATTGCTTCCGATCGTATAAATTTCTTGGATATTACTTTCAACAATATATAGGACAAGTCTTTGGTGTATCATTTTTGCTTTTCCACCGAGTTCAAAAATGTCGCCAAGAATTGCAGCCTTGCGATTATATGTTTTTATTTCGCTCAATAATTCCAGCGCAGCTTTAACCGAATTAGGGCTTGAATTGTACGAATCATTAATTACAACTCTGTTCGATTGTTTTATGATCGTCAATCTGCCTTCAACAGTTTTCAGTTTTGCTGCTCCTGATAAAATTTCATTTTTGTTCATACCAAGGTTTAAGGCAACAGCAGCAGATGCAATAAAATTCTGCGCATTTGAAAATCCGGGAACTGGAAGGGTTGCAGAAAACTCTTTGTTTTTAAAATTTATTTTTACTTTAAGATTGCCCTCATCAGAAACCGATTCAACTTTCCCTCGAACTTCATAATTTCTATTGAACCCGTATCTAACGGCATTTTCAAAATTTCCGTAATAATGATACAAAACAGGATCATCTACATTTACGAATAACTTTCCACCGGCATTTAGTGTTGATTTGAATAACTCTTCTTTCTCTTTGAATACACCGTCAATATCTTTTAAAAATTCAATATGCGACTCGCCAATATTGGTTATCAATGCAAAATCGGGTTGGGCGATATCTGCCGTATATTTTATCTCACCGAAATGGTTAGTTCCGTGTTCGATAATTATAAAATCTGTATCCTTCGAAGCTGAAAATATCGTTAAAGGTACGCCGATATGATTGTTGTTGTTTGCTTCCGATTTTACAACATTATATTTTTCTTTTAACAGCGTTGCTAAAAATTCTTTGGTAGTCGTCTTGCCGTTGCTACCGGTAATCGAAATTATTTTCCAACCATATTTTTTTCTGAGAATGTTTGCTAAATGTCCGTATGCTTTTGTTGTATCATTAACTGCAATAAAAGGTCGGTTTAGTTTTTTAAATTTCTCGAGCTTTGATTTATTTATAACAACAATATTTGCTCCTTTTTTATAGGCATCTTCAACAAATTTGTGACCATCAAATTTTTCGCCTTTAATAGCAAAATAAACGGCACCTTTCCTAATCGTTCTCGTATCTATCGAAACCGAGTGAGATGTTTTAAGTTCATCCGGATAGAAAATTTCAGCACCCGGAATATTGAACAGATCCTTAATTGTGACGTTTAGTTTTGACATTGCTTTAAGTATTTCTCCGCTGTTTCTCTGTCGGAAAAGTGAGATTTCACTCCTTTTACAATTTGATAAGTTTCGTGACCTTTACCGGAAATAAGAATTATGCTATCCTGTTTTGAATTAATGATTGCCGTTTTAATTGCTTCTTCACGGTCTTCCAGAACTTGATAATTATTCTTTTCAACACCATTCAAAATGTCATTTATTATTGACATCGGTTCCTCTTCACGTGGATTATCGCTTGTGATAAAAACATAATCGCTTAGATCAGTTGCGTATTTTCCCATCAGCGGACGTTTTGTTTTATCTCGGTTCCCTCCGCATCCAAACACGGTAATAATTTCCTTCTTCTGACTAAGCTTATTATTTATCTCATTCACAGCAAGAAGAGCTTCTTTTAAACTGTCAGCTGTATGAGAAAAATCTATTATTACTTTTTTTTCAAAACCCGGAATCACCTCAAATCTTCCTTTGATGCTCTTTAGATTTGCAATTCCTCCGGTGATTTGATCCTGGTTCAATCCTAGAATACTGCCTACCGAAGCTGCTGCAGCAGCGTTATATATATTAAATTCACCAATCAAACTAGTTCTTATTTTTTTTGATTTATTACCTGATGAAAAAACAAATTGTGATCCTTCAAAGTCATATGTTGAGTCGCTAATGTTAAAATCGCACTTGCCGTTTGCCCCATATGAAACCAAATGTGCTTTTGAATCTTTTAACAGTTCCGAACAATTCTCGTCATCGGCATTGAAAACAGCAAAAGCGTCTTCCCGAAGATTATCAAAAAGAATCTTCTTCGATTTTAGATAATGTTCCTTGCTTTCATGGAAATCCATATGATCTGAAGTAAGATTTGTAAAAACAGCAAAGTCGAAATCAAGATAATCGACACGGTGCAGAGCCAGTGAATGAGACGAAATTTCCATCACGCAAAATTCGATACCTTTATTAACCATTTCAGACAAGTAATAATTTATCTCATGCGATTCGGGTGTTGTTAACCGTGAGGTTATTTTTTCTTCTCCAATAATATTTTCCACTGTTCCAATTAATCCTGAGTTAAAGCCTGCATTATCCAAAATATTTTTTATTAAATAAGAAGTTGTTGTTTTTCCCTTAGTTCCGGTTATTCCTATTAACTTCAGTCTTCTTGAAGGTCGATCATAAAAAATATTTGAAATTTCAGCCAATGATTTTCGTGTATCGTCAACGAGGATAAGAGCACATTCGTTAATTCTAAAAAGATCATCCGGCAGTGAACTATTCTTATCTGCAACAATTGCTTTTGTTCCTTTTGAAATCACTTCCGGTATAAAGTTGTGTCCGTCAACTTTAAATCCTTTAATTGCAAAAAAAAGTGTATCTGCATCCGCTTCACGACTATCGATAGATAATTTGGAAATATCTATCTGGTCAGGTAAACCTTTCACTTGTACGTTACTCACATTATTTAATATTTCTACAAGTCTCATCAATTTAATCTTAAATTTTCAATTTTATTTGTAGGTTCACATTTTATCAAAAGTACGGTTCCATCGGTTATTGCACTGCCGGCTTCAATCGATTGCGAAACCACATTGCCCGTCCCTATAATTTTGTATTTCAAATCAAGCGAGGATAACATTGCAATTGCATCCCTTTTGCTTTTAGTAAGCAAATTGGGCATTGTCATTCTGTTAACCAACGTCTTATCAGTCTGGTTTTCAGTATTTTCTTTTTCATCAACATTTAGAAAAATTAGCTGGTCATTTACAGGAGCGTTGTTAAGATCGGCAAACAATTGATTCTCGATATCATTCCTTTCAATATCTTGGCGCTGGGGAACTAGATTAAAATCTGCCTTAAGCAATCTTTCGGCAATTCCTTTGAAAATAGGGGCGGCAACCTCACCGCCATAATATTTTTTTTTCGGGTTCGTAATGAGTATTAAGCAAATCAACTGGGGATTTTCAACCGGAAAGAAACCAACAAAAGAAGAGTTATAATTTTTCTTCTCATATTTACCGTCCAAGTAACGCTGACTAGTTCCGGTTTTGCCCCCGACATAAACATTATCCAATCGAGCTGCTTTACCTGTGCCGTTTTCCACAGCCCCTTTCATAAAATCAATAATCTTCTCTGATGTCTTTTGAGATATTACTTTTCTTATCTCTTCCTTTTCCCCGATAAAAATTGTATTCCCCTGTTTATCTAAAATTTTATCAATCATATATGGTTTAAGAAGTTTACCGCCATTGATTAGCGCAGAAAATGCTGTTATCAACTGGAGTGGTGTGACACCAATTTCATAACCAAAAGATAGATAAGGCATTGAAACAGCAGAGTATTGATTCGGTTTTCTCAACGTGCCTCCTACTTCTCCGGGCAACCCCAATGAAGTTGATTGACCTAATCCGAAATCCCGTAAATATTTGTACAACTCATTTGGTTTTAAGCGTGTTACAAGTTTACTCATTCCTATGTTACTAGAGTGTTCAAATATTTCCCTTACAGTTAGTTTGTCGTATTTATGCGTGTCTGATATTTTCACATTTCTAATGAAGTAACTTCCGTTTTCTGTATCTATTACTTCATTTTCCTTGACAAGATTTTCTTCGAGAAGGATTGACATAATTATGGATTTGAGCGTTGAACCAGGTTCATAAATATCGGAGATGGCTCTGTTTCTTCTAAAACTGTCCGAAAAATCCCCGGCATTTGAGGGATCAAAATTTGGATAATTAGCTAAAGCAAGAACTTCACCGGTGTTAGGATTCATGACTATACCGACTGCTGTTTCGGCATTGAAATCGTTGAATCCTTGCTGGAGTTCTTCTTCGAGAATTCCTTGATAATTTTTATTTATCGTAAGATAAACATCGTTTCCGTCAATGGCGGGAATTGAAAATTCTTCATCAACTGAAACTATCGCACCGTTGCCGTCCTTCTCCAAAGAAAGTTTTCCGTCGATGCCTGTTAAATAATCTTCACACTGGTTTTCAATACCGCTCACTCCAGTTGATTCAAAATTAGTAAATCCAAGAATGTGTGAAGCTAATCTACCGTAAGGATAAATCCTTGTGAAATCTTCCTGCCTAAAAATTGAAGCGTTTACAAATTCGTTCAATAATATTGCTTCCCTTCTACTTGCTTTTTTTACGAGGCAGATATTACCCGAGCCATTTTCAATTAAATTTTTATAATAGCCTTTAGGTTTGCTGAAGATTTTTGAAAATACGGAAGAAATAGTGTCGATGTTTTCACGTGCTGCTTTCATCCGAGTGTCGATGTAAATAGAAATATCGTCTTTTGAATAAGCAAGCACATTTCCTTCTCGGTCCTTTATCACACCGCGCTTTGCTTTTAGAATTTGAGATTTGTTTTGCTGACGTTTTGCTTTGTCAACATAGATTTGATGATCATTCACTTGAATTACGAACAACTGAACGCACAGCACTACAAAAAATGCCGATATAACCAGCGTTACTATAATTGTTCGTAAACTATTCATATTTGGCTTTGATAATATTTTTTATTTGTTCAATCTGTTGTTTACTCACTCTTATTGAATCGAAGTTACTTCTGCTTCTAACCAAGCCCAATTTTTCTTCCGCCAAAGGAACTATTCTATCCTCCCTGCTCTCGACTTGTACGGCAACAACAAGATCTTCAATCGTTTGGTTTCTTACTTTAAGCTCCTGCTCAGCTTTAGCGATATCGTTATTAAGATTTTTAATCTCCTTTCTTACAAAAGCGTTTAAAAGAAAAAAAGCGGCAAGCATTATAAGCCCGAGGAAAAGATGTTTAATATTTAAGCTGTTTTTTTTCATAATCTTTCTGCTGCTCTTAACTTTGCGCTTCTTGAACGATTGTTTTTTATTACCTCAGTCTGTTCAGGCACAACGGCTTTTTTTGTTAGAATCTTTAATCTTGCTTCTTTATCGCACTGGCAGACAGGAAAATCCGGAGGACAAATGCAATTAAGACTTTCGTATTTAAAAAAGTTTTTCACAATTCTATCTTCAAGAGAATGATAACTAATTAGAACGAGTCTGCCGTTCTGTTTCAAAAATTTAACTGCTTCCTCAAGAAAAACTTCAAGCTCGTTCAATTCGTCATTGACATAAATTCTTACCGCTTGAAATATGCGAGCCATTGTTTTTGCAACGAAATTTGCAGGAACAATCCCCTCTACAATTTTCTTTACTTGATCGCTTTCGGAAAATTTAATTCTTCTGCGCGCTTCAACAATTTTTTTGGCTATTTGCCGTGATTTTCTTTCCTCACCGAAGCGCCAGAAAATTTCAGATAATTTTTCCTCATCAAGCGAGTTTAAAACATCCGCCGCTGTTTGAAGATTGTCTTTATTCATGCGCATATCCAGAGGAGTGTTTTCTCTAAAAGCAAATCCCGAACTAATATTATCCAACTGAAAAGAAGAAACGCCAAGATCAGCAAAAATTCCGTCGAACTTATCAATCGATTCAAGTTTTGAAAGAACGCCGATTTTGGTAAAGCTTGTGCGGTAGATACTAATTCTTTTCTCGTCCAAAAATCTTTGTTTACAGAATCTTACCGCATCAACATCTTTATCTGTGGCAATAACCTTGCCTTCAGAATTTAAACGAGAAACTATGCCCGATGTGTGCCCTCCAAAACCGAGAGTACCGTCGAAATAAATTCCAGAACTATTTGTAACTAAATACTCTAATGACTTTTCTAATAGAACGGGTTCGTGAAGCTGTTCCATATCAAAGCTTCATAACTTCTTTCGCTATGTCTTCATAGGAATAAGGTGAGGCTTTGATATAATCATCATATACTTCAGGGTTCCACACTTCAATTTTGTTCATTGCTCCTAAAATGAAAACGTCTTTTTCAATCGACGCATATTCAATCAAACTTTTAGGAACCATTAAGCGCGACTGCGAATCAAGCTTATCTTCACTGGCTTCCTGAAGAAGCATTCTCACAAACCGCGATTCTTTCGGGTCGAATGTGTTTAATTTTGCCAGTTTATCGGCAACAACAACTTTCCACAAGTCCATCGGATAAATATCGATGTTCTTCTCAGTTCCGCGCGTAAGAACAAACGAATCGTTTGATTCGGGATTGACGTACTTCCGCAACTTGGCCGGAATGCTTATCCTTCCCTTGCTATCGATTGAATATTTAAAGTTGCCTATAAACATAATTTGACATTATTTGGGAAAATTCAACACAATTACCCACTAGATAGCAAAATAATGGTTTTTCTTATCTAAAGTCAAGTATTTTTTAATAAATTATTAATTACTGTGTGTTGGAATAAAAAAATCCCGCAGTTGAGGTTTCTGCGGGATTTTGAGGGTACTATAAAAACAGATTTTCGGTAACTATACTATCGGCAATAGTCTAAAAAAGTTTAGGAGAAAAAAAATTCTTTACAACCATTTTTTTCGCTTGAAATAAAACAGCAGAAAGATTCCCGTCAAAGCCATTAGCCCCAGAACAATAAAATATCCATATTTCCAATTAAGTTCGGGCATGTTCGAAAAATTCATTCCGTAAATTCCGGCAATAAATGTAAGGGGGATGAAAATAGTTGCAATTAGAGTTAAAAATTTCATTACCTCATTCATTCTGTTACTGAGACTTGAAAGATAAATATCAATTAAAGTTGTTATTGATTCCCGCTGAATTTCTATAGACTCGTAAAGCTGCATTATATGATCGAACGAATCCCTGAAGTAAATTAAATTCTTTTTGGAAATGTAGTTCGATTCAAGTCTGATAATATTTGAAATTGCTTCCCGCGTGGGACGAATAACCTGCTTTAGATTATAAGCCTCTTTTTTTAGTAGCTGAATTTGATGAAGATCCGATTGATCAGGTTTTTCGAGCAGTTTTTCTTGCATCACTTCGATCCGTTCGCTAAATTCCTCCACAACAAGAAAATAGTGATCGATGGTAAAATCAATCAGCACATAAAACAGATAATCACTTCTCGATTTACGGAAAATATTTTTCCCGGATTCAATTCTTTGAAGAATTTTTGAAAAATCCTCGCTTAGATCGTCGCGGAAGGTAAATAAAAAATTTGCAGTTAGAAGGATGGAAATTTGATCGTATGAAACATCTTTGTTTTCTTCCCAATTTATTTTTTTCATCACTAAAAAAATATCCTCGTCATAATAATCAATTTTCGGTTGATGATTACTATTGGCGATATCCTCAAGAATCAGCGGATGAATCTCGAAAATTTCTCCGAATTTTTTAAGATTATCGATATCGCCGAAACCATTAAAATCGATCCATTGAACAGTTTTTTGATTGCCTCTCTCTTTTATTTTTGCCAGTTCTTTATCACTTTCAATTACATAATGGTTGAAAATATTTTCATCATATTCAATAAGAGTAATAACAGCTTTCTCGTTTTTCTTATCGCCAACGTGAATAACCGTCCCGGGCGGGGCGCCTACTTTTTTCTTAAGCTGTTCTTTTTTCCTTGGTGAGATAATCCGTCTAATTTTCCCGATGTTGCGCTTAATTTTCATCATAGAATTTTACCCGAAGTTTGCAGTTTGTAATTTGATTTTAACTTAAGAAAATGAATCGTACGGTGCAACGGTAAAAGAGTATTAAGATCCTCCAATTAAAATTATTAGAAACATTAAACTATTTAAAACAAAATAAGCCTCAACAATGAGGCTTAAATTTTTCGAACGAGCCGACTATCGGACTTGAACCGATGACCTGCTCATTACGAAGGAACAGGTTTCTTTTATTTTTATCCTCTAAATGGACTTTTTTTAGCAACTCCCTACATTTTTCCTTAAAGATTTGGGAGTATTTCAATGTACTTAACCAAATCAAAAAAGTCTCCATACTATCAAATCATATTTGAAAGAGACGGTAAAAGAACAACTAAAAGCACTAAAACAAAAATCAAATCTGAGGCTCTAAAGTTCCTTTCCAATTTTGAAAAAAAGATAAATGAGAAAAAGAAAATTGAGACGGTTTCTCTAAAAGATTTTAGAGAACACTATCTAAATTATTTATCAGGCACTCATTCGCAAAATTATCAAAGAGCAGTTAGAACTAGTTTTAGAGAATTGTTAAAATTTTGTGGAAACATAGACTTAAACAAAATTTCAATCGTTTCTATCGATACCTTTATTTCAAAAGTATATGAGAGAGCTCCACAAAGTTCATTAACTTACTACAGAATATTAAAAGCGGCTTTTAACAAGGCTTTGAATTGGGATTTAATAGAATCAAATCCTCTTATGAAAATACGAGCTCCAAAAATCAAAAAGAACTTACCGATCTTTATTTCTCAAACCGAACTAAATATAATTTTAGATTTTGTTTCTGAGGATTATCTTAAAAATCTTTATTTATTTGCTTTCCATACTGGACTTAGAGCCGGCGAAATAGTTAATTTAAAGTGGAATTCTGTTTCATTGAAAAAAAGGATTATCACATTACACCAGTCAAATAGTTACACTACGAAAAGTAAAAAAGAGAGAGTAATACCTATCAATTCCAAACTTTACAATATCCTTTATAGCATTTTTCCCATAGAAAAAGAAATAAATTCCATTTTAGGAAATGCGGAAAATTTAAAGCTGCCTGATTATGTATTTTGCCGGATTAAGGGAGTTAAACTAGGAACGGATTTCATTTCTAAAAAATTCAAGAAGGCAATTAGGAAAGCCGGTATGAACGATAAAATCCATTTGCATACTCTCAGGCATAGCTTTGCTAGTAATCTTGTTCAAAGGGGGGTTTCATTGTACACTATTAAGGAATTACTTGGACATTCGGATTACAGGACTAGCCAAATATATTCACACTTGCAGCACAACAATTTATTTGAAGCTGTAGAATTATTATCTGAATCTGATTCTAAGAATAACGGTTTTAAATTGCCTTGATTCGTTCATAAATCGATTCTGAGGCACTTTGTTTTTAAAAGGATACCCAAAGCCGTCTTAATTTCTTAATTACTACTATTTTTTGATAAATGTTTTGATTTTAAGCTAAAAACGTACAAAAAGACACTTAGTAATTAAGACAAAAGCCGTCTTAATTACTATCTTAATTAGTATAAATAACTTATTATTACGATATATGAGAGATTTACAAAGAAATAAAATGAGTTGGATAAATCCAAAATTATAAAGTAATTTATAGTTAGATATTGTTAACCATAATTTAGGCAGGTAAATTATGAGTGAATTTAAGTTCTTAGATCAACTAAGTAACAAAGATTTACATTTATTAGAAGATATTAAATCAGATTTCAAAAAAGAGACCGGAAAAGATTTCTTTCTCAAAATTGATTCTTTGGATTATATCTTAAACCACTATCGGCACATTTTAGAAAACATTCCAGGACCAAAAACCAAACAAATTCAAAGAGTAAGAAGGACAAATTTTGTTAATAGTTGGTATGGTAATGAAAGGGAAATTTTTAGAGAAAAAGTATTTGCCTCAGACCTTGACAAAACTAATTCTAGTAAAATAAAGGTAATTAAAACTAAAATTGGATTTGTAAAGCAGTTAAAAAAGAAACTCGAAAATGAGTTATTAAAAAAATCAATGATACCGGAAATAAGTTCTAAGAAAACTTTAGATATTATTCAATCCGATCCAATCTTTAATAAACTTTCAAAAGAAACAAAGGATTTAATCCAAGTAGAAAATGGAAACCTTATTTGGAAAGGTAATATTAAGATGTTTTGCGAAAATGTAATTAATGAAACGTATAATCCAGATATGGAATTTGATCTATATGTAAATGATTTATATAACAAGTTTGAATTTGCAAAATTTCCAGATTATACCGTAAAAAGATTAATTGAAAATGCAAAAAAACATAAAGCAATTAGATATTGAAAAAAGTGAGAAAATAAGTGAAATAAAGTGAATGACATAGCGGCTTAGCTGCCGTAAGTTTGAATAGTTTGTTTAATGTAATGAACTAGGGCAGGCTAGCCAAATAGGGAATTAAATAGAGCCTTTTGGAAACTTCGATGCTACCTGCCTAGCTGAGAAGTGGAAGAAAGGCTTTTTTTTTGAGAAAATGCAAAACATAGAATTAATTCACCTTGCTGCCGACTTGCTTCAAAGACTTAGTTCCGATAAGAACTTAAAACTTGAAGAGTTTGCGAACGAATATATAGGCTACCTAACCGGCACTCATTCACGGAGCTACATTAGAGGCAACCGAACGGCATTTAATCAGTTAGGAAGCTATTTGGGAAACATATATTTAAAACAATTAAATGTTAAAGCTGTTGATGCGTTTATAAATAGCACCTATCAACGAAGTCCACAAGCTGCAGCTACATATTATAGAATTTTAAAAGCAGCATTTAACAAAGCGGTGCAATGGAATTATTTAATAGATAATCCATTCAACAAAATAAAAGCTCCACGCCTCAAAAAGAACTTACCAGTATTTATAAATGAAACCGAACTAAATATAATTTTAGATTTTGTTTCTGAGGATTATCTTAAAAATCTTTATTTGTTTGCCTTCCATACCGGACTTAGAGCCGGTGAAATAGTTAATTTAAAGTGGTGTTCTGTATCACTATCAGAAAGAATAATTACTCTGAAGCAATCAAATACATACACAACAAAGAACCGAAAAGAGAGAATAATACCAATTAATTCTACAGTCTATCAATTACTTTCCGAAATCTATCCAATTGAAAGACAAATAGATAACATACTGGGTTATTCCAACAATAAACTGAAAGCCGATTATATATTTTATCGGATTAGAGAAGTTAAATTAAGAACGGATTTTGTCAGTAAAAAATTTAAAAGGGCAGTAAGAAAAGCCGGATTAAACCATCAAATACACTTACATACACTTAGGCACTCATTTGCTTCTAACTTGGTGCAAAGGGGGGTTTCATTAATTATAATAAAGGAACTCCTAGGACATAGTGATTATCGGACTAGCCAAATTTATTCACATCTGCAACAATCAAATTTAAAGAATGCAGTCGAAAAACTAACTAACAACAAAGGGGGGGAATATGAATAATTTATATTCATTAAGTTCTAAACAACCAAACTACCGGTATGTATCAGACCGAGAGACCGTATTAATTAACGTTAGGGATCATTGCGGAAATCAAACATCAAAGCTAGCCGTATGCTATTATGACCGTTCCTCAGATTATTTTGCGGAAATGCAAACCAACAAGCCGGTTTATTTGGATTCGAACAGCTACATACTTTTAAACCAGTGGCAAGCTATGACGTTAAGCAGCCATTCATTTGATCGATTTGAACTAGATAATGATTCACTTCAAATTAGAGTAATAGACGGAGTGCAGCCGTACCAAATAGGGTTGAGTTCAATTCGGGATAAACGAGATGTATTAAACTGGGTTTATCATTTAAGTTCAAAGAATTGGATAACGAAAGAAATAATACAAGATTTTATTCTTTTATGTAGTATAGTTTTTAATTTTGATCTTCGGATTTAAAATTGATTATCCAAATTAAAAATAACGTCTCCATCTTGCAAGTCCTTTCTTATTTGGGATTGAAGCCGAACGGCAGCAATTTTATTAACTCAATTTATAAGGACGAAAAAACACCTTCATTAAAAATATATCCAGAAACAAATACCTTCTTTTGTTTTGCAACAGATCAAGGTGGAGACGTTATAAAGTTTTATTCTGATTATAACAGGATAGATACAAAGCAGACAATCAAAGAACTATCGGAAATCTTTTCGATCAAAAAATATCCTTATTCAAACGATCTATCTGTTTCCGGTGAAGCAAAAAGCAACCGGCAGCCGGAACAAAAATATTTCTTATTGCAATCGGAAAAAGAATTATTCGATGAAAGAGCTGCAATAGTGGAATTTGACGGAAACGAAGATCAACAAACAGCCGAATCATTAGCATTTAATCAGATTTTGGAAAACCGGAAAGAGATTCAATCAAAAATATATGAAGCAGTTTATAAGTTTAGCTTATCAAAAGGATTTGACGAAGCAGCATATAAGTATTTAACCGGAAAGAACAGAGGACTTACCGAAAAATCGATAAATGATTTTAGACTTTTTACGATTAACGGAGTAAAGGAAATAATTGAGTTTCTTAAAGATAATTTCAGTAGAGACGAAATAAAGATTTCCGGTTTTTTCAAGAACAAATATTTCATATTTACTAAGCATAGGCTAATCATTCCTTACATTGAAAACGGCAAGATCGTTTATTTAAGAGGGCGTTATTTCTACAAAGGCAATATCGAACCGGAAAATTTCGGGAAATACATAGGTTTGAATAATTGGAGTCTTACACTCAGTCCTAAAAGATTTTATAATTCTGATTTGTTGAAAGAACTTATTCCATATGAAGATTTAATAATTACTGAGGGTGAATTTGATTGCATAATAACAAACCAGATCGGATATAAAGCTGTAGGAATTTCGGGAGTTTCAAATTTTCCAGAACAAAAGATCAAACAAGTTAAAAACTACAATATTCATTTAGCCTTTGATTCGGACGAAGCCGGACAAAAAGCAATTAAAAAAATTTCACATCTATTTGACAAGCCAATTAAAGTAATAAAGCTGAAAGTTCACAAAGATTTAACGGAGTTATTCAATGCAGAACAATAATTCATTAAAAGATTTATCAAAAGTAGAAATCAAAGAAGTAAATAAGCATAAAGATAATGAAATTAGATTCGATCTAAGTTTACTGAATGAATCTGTATTTAAAAGAATGATTGTTTACTATGATTCAGTTTCACAAAGTCCGCTAGAGTATTTATTAACCGGAACTATAGCAAGTCTTTCCGGTGCAGCCGGTAAAAATATTTATTTCAAGATTACCGATTCTATGTTGATTCATTTAAATGTTTGGGCTGTAATAATAGGACGTTCTACTGTTATGAGAAAAACGAGTGCTTTAAACCTAGTGAAAGAAGATTTACAGAGAATAGAATCAAAAAATTATAGTGAGTTCAAAAAGATTTATGATTCATATTTGCTAGACTTAGAACGAGCAGCAAACAAAAAGGAAAGAGCCGAAATAAAAAAACCGATTCGGAAATATTATTTACTTCCGCAAGACAGCACTATCGAATCCTTATCAGATATTTTATCACATTCGGATAGGGGTTTATTAACTCATTCGGAGTTTGGCAGTTTTCTGCTTCAACTCAATAGGGGTTATTCTGCAGACGCTAAACAGTTCTTAACTACTCTTTACGATGTTCCAGATGTTTATGAAGTTTCTAGAGTAACTAAAGAAAACACTTTATTAGAAAGACCTTATATAAGTATTTTGGGAGCTTCAACTATCGACTGGATTAAAGAAAACAGTTCCGAATCCGATTTAAGATCGGGATTCTTTGCAAGGTTTATTTATTCAATCCGCAACATACCAGATAAGCAGTTTATTCCATTGTTGAAGCTAAGGGAAATTACAAAAAGATCGGAGTATTATATAAACACTAGAGAAATTTATAATTATTTGATTGGACTGAATGATAAAATAGAATTAGAGATAACAAACGAAGCTGCAGACTATCATATCAAATATGATCTTGATAGTTATAAGGAATTATTGAACTCAGAAAATGAAAACGAATTAAGTTTTAAGGCAAGATTATTGATTTACTCTCTAAAGTTTGCCGGTTTAATTGCACTAACAGAAAAACGGCATACTATAAACCTGAACGATATGAAAGACGCTATAAATATAACTGAGTATTACAAAAAGAATGTTGAAGCATTGTTGAATAAAGAATTGATCGATAATGATTTTGAAAGAAAGGAACAAAAGATTATTTCATTAATTAACCGGAACGGAAATAAAATAATAAGATCAACTTTGTTGAATAACTTTAAAGGCAAGGCTAAGGATTTAGATGAATTGCTAGAGAATTTGAAGGAAAAGGAATTAATTGAAGTAATTAAGGAAAAAAAACCTACTGGTAAAACTGCAACTTACTACAGAGTAATTAAGTAATTAAGACAGTAATTAAGACGTTTTTTGTCTTAATTACTCCAAGCTCTTTTCCTTTGTTTTTAGCTTATTTTCTTAATAATTATATAAATATATATAGAATAAAGAGTAATTAAGACGTTAAGAAGGGGGTTAGGGGTAAAAAAAAAGAATGCTTTAAGATTTAACAAAGGTACTTTCCAGGATTTTATATACGGATTGCGGCGACTTGCAGAAAAAGGCTACTTTTATATAATTTTATATTAGCCTGTTCCTGTTTATTTACTGTAGCTATTGAGAGAAAAAATAATTTTCCTTAACTTCATTTCTAAAAGCTAAACGTTCATAAAAATTTTTTATTTACGAAAAAAGCCGGTTTGGTTTTATAGGGCTTTGAACTCCCTTGCTTTTCCAGATCGGTTTTTTTCATTAATAAAATCTTTAGGAAAATAGTTCTTTGGAGTTCTGAAAAAGTCCATACAAAAGTCCCTCAAACTTTGGCAAGAAAAGGCTAGTAATGAGATGGTTTGTTTAAATTTAACTAAAACAAAAAATCCTTATAACTTATTTAGTTATAAGGACTTAGAACGAGCCGACTATCGGACTTGAACCGATGACCTGCGCATTACGAATGAGCTGCTCTACCAACTGAGCTAAGTCGGCTTAAAACAAACTTAAATTATTATTTACCTTTCTTTTTATGTCTGTTTTTTCTTAAGCGTTTTTTTCTTTTGTGTGTCGACATTTTATGTCGTTTTCTTTTTTTTCCACAAGGCATAAGTTTCTCCTGCTTAATGTTGATTTATTAATTCTTTCGCGCGTTTTCCGATTTCACTTTCAGAATTTAAGGCTGCTGTTTTTTCCCACCAGCTTATTGCTTCGTCGTGATTACCGGCGGATAAATTTATAATCCCCAAATTAAAATGAGCAATTTGATGCGTAGGATTTAATTCCAGCGCTTTATTCATAACCTCAATTGCTTTCGCGTAATCCATTTTCTCAAAATAACATACTCCCAAATCAACCCATACATCAGCTTCATTTGGATGTGTTTGTAAATACTGTGTATACTTTTCAATCGCTTTATCAAAAAATCTAGAATCTCCAAGTAGATGAGCCAACTGAAGAAGTGTTTGATGATCATTAGGATTTGCTTGATAAATTTTTTCAAGTTGATTTATTTCTTCCAGTTTTGAGAGATCAACTCCACCGTGCTGCTGCTGAAATGACGTATTTTGATTTGAAGTAGTAACTTTTGGCAAAGGATCAAACGTTCCGGAACCATAAAGTAGCAGCAAACCGATTACAGCAAGCGTTAATCCGATATAAAGCAGTCTAACCGGGGATAATGATTGTCCTTCCTTTTTCTTCCTGCCTGCTTTGTTTATGGGATGATCGGAATTACTTTCTTTTTGGTTCGAATTCGATTGTTCGGTTTGTCCGGATTCGGGCGATTTTTCAGTCGGTGTTATGTTAGAAAGATCTGCTCCGCATGAAACACAAGCTTTGGTTCCGAGATCGTTTTCTTCACCGCAAACATCACATTTAAGAACATTGTTGTTTAATTTATCTGACATAAGTGAAACTAATTACTCCTTTTCCGCAACTTTATTTTTCAAACCTCTATCAACGGCTGCTTTAAAATCTTTAGAAAATTTAAAAACTGGCACGAAATGTTCAGCAACATAAACTTTTTCACCGGTTCTAGGATTTCTTGCATAACGTGCATTTTTCTTCTTCACCCTATAACTTCCGAATCCCCTAATTTCTATCCCGTTTCCTTCACGTAAAGATTGAATAACGGTATTAAGAAAGCCTTCAATAATCGCCTCGGTTTCCAGTTTTGTCAGTCCGGTCCCGGCAGCAACTTTTTCGACTATATCAGCCTTAGTCATTTGACATTCCTTAAACTTTTTTCACAACTTTTTCTGAAGCCGTGAAATATATCAAAAAAAAATTGAACATTCAAAGAAATTTAGGTTGGTAAAACTACCTAACTTCTTAAAATAAAATCATTTACGGAATCCACCAGCTCTGTTTCAAATTGATACATACTCTCAATTAAAGACTTATAAAATATCATAAACCTTCTTAAACAGTTCATTTTCTCTGGCATATTTGTTGTTTTACTTAGTATGTAATAAGGAAATATATATGAATTTAATACCTATTGTCTATACTAGTTTATTAATATTTGTCGCTGTAACATTTGTTGTTATAGTTGTTTCGTTCATTATTTATAAGTTGCGAAACAGGAACGACATTTATGTTAAAAAACATGAATTAAGACCAATTGTTAAGAAATCCACAAATGAGGATTCTGACCAAAGAATTGCAAATCCACAACGTCAGGAAAACTATTTAAAAAATCCGGTTCCAGAACCAAGATATTCCACGAGAGAAGTGCCGGCACCGGTTTATCTCCAGAGTGAATATAGACCAAATAGTACACCCAATAAGCCTGTTCAAAGAATTGAAATGTTAAGGGAAAGTCGTCCGCGTGAAAGTTATACCCAAACACAAAACACAAGACCCCAAATTAGTAAAGTAAGGGTCACTAATCCAGAAGACAGGTTTAGAGTTCTGAACAATCCAATTCAAAGTGAAAATGGAAATGCAAATCCCGCTAGAAACTATTCGGGCGGTGGCAATATGATGAACTATTATGCAAATGACGATTTAGCATGTTTCCCCCCGGTTTATTTCAAGTAGCATGCAACTGCAATTGCATAATTAAGACGATTCCTTTATAATTCAGATTAAAATTTGAATTATAGCATGGAATTCATTCAGATAATATATACAAGTCTCTTTATTTTTGCCGGATCGGTAATAATCTTCCTTATCATATCTTTTATTCTCTACAAACTAAAAAAAATATCATTGGGTGACGTCTCAGAATCTGAAGTAAGTAAACAAGAGCTTAAGCCGATTGTAAATAGAAAAAGAAGAAAGTCATCAAAATCCGGAAAATCAGTTCACTCTAACTCCAGAGACAGCCTCCATAAAGGAAGAAAAAAGGATTCGAAGAGACAGGAAAAACCAACTCGGTTGCATACTTCGTCAAAAGTCGAAAGTGAAGAAAAACAGAAAATTAAAAATACCGAGGGAAATATTCTCGATCATTATTCGGACGATAATCATTCTGATGATTTAACACCGATTAAAATCACAAGGAAAAAATAATTACCGTTTATCCACACATTTCTCTACTGTAATTTGTTTCTTGAATAATTGCGAATAAAAAGATAGATTATCTTCTTTCAGAAAGGAGCAACAATGAAAGTTATCTATAACATTTCCGGAATGACATGTATGCACTGCGTTAAGGCAGTTGAAATTGAATTAAAGGAAGCCGGTATAAAAAATTTCCATGTTGAGATCGGAAAAGTTGAAGCTGAAATATCGGATAGCACCGATGAACAAAAAATAATCGATGCTATAAAAGAAGCAGGTTATGAAGTAATATAAATATGAAAAAGTACAATTTGGATGTAAAAGGCATGACCTGCGCGAGCTGCGTTGCCCGCGTTGAAAAGGTGCTGAGCAAAAATGAAAATGTATCCGATGTAAAAGTAAATTTTGCGTCAGAAAAAGTTTCGTTCGAAGCAGATGAAAGTAAAGTAGATCTTAAAAACCTTGCTAAATCAATTTCCAACTACGGCTACGAATTAATTCTACCACAAGATCAATCTGTTGAAAATAATTTGATTAAATCCACAATGGATGAGCACGATCATGATCACGATTTGATGAAACTTAAGAATGAGCTGCTGTTATCAGTAATTTTGACTGTTCCGATTTTTATTATCAGCATGCTTTACGATTTTGATTTCTTTCGTGAAGTGTGGGATATTAACCGCAACACCACGAATAAAATCCTGTTTCTATTAACAATTCCGATAATCTTTATTTCGGGAAAAAGATTTTATCAAATCTTTTGGAAGAACATAAAACATTTTACTTTTGAGATGAACTCGCTAATTGCAATTGGAACAGGCGCAGCATTTCTTTACAGCACTTTCAGCGCATTATTTCCGGAGCTGATATCTTCAGCAGGAGTCATTCCGCACGTTTATTTTGAAACCGCCGCTGTTATTATAACTCTGATTTTATTCGGAAGATATCTTGAAGCAAAAGCGAAAGAAAAAACTAAATCCGCTATCAAAGAGCTTCTTGAACTTAAACCAAAGACGGTTAGAGTCATCAAAAACGGAGAAGAGAAAACAATTCCAATAAATGAATTAAAAATCGGTGATGTAGTCATTGTTAAACCGGGCGAAAAAATTGCCGCCGACGGAAAAATACTTGAAGGAAGCTCAACTGTTGATGAATCAATGCTTACAGGTGAAAGCATTCCGGTTGAAAAAGGAGTTGATTCAAAAGTCATCGGTGGTACGGTAAATAAAACAGGATCATTCAATTTTGTGGTCGAAAATATAGGTGATAATTCTATCCTCGGACAAATAATCCAACTAGTTGAAGAAGCACAAGGATCAAAAGCAGAAGTTCAAAAACTTGCGGATAAAATTGCTTCTGTCTTTTCGCCCGCTGTCGTTGTTGTGGCAGCAATTACTTTTATCGTTTGGTTTATTGCGGCTGATGAAAATGCATTTAATCTTGCGTTAATAAATTTTGTTGCAGTTTTAATAATAGCATGTCCATGTGCTCTCGGATTAGCAACTCCGACTGCAATAATGGTTGGAACGGGATTGGGAGCCAAGAGAGGAATTTTGATTAAGAACGGGGACAGCTTAGAGCTTGCACATAAAATCAATGTAATAATTCTTGATAAAACTGGTACTATTACCGAAGGTCAACCTAAAGTAACCGACTTCGAATGTATATCAGAGAATAGAAATGAAATATTGGAAATTACCGCTTCGCTCGAGAACAAATCAGAACATCCCATTGCCGAGGCGATAGTATATTTTGCAATTAAAGAAAAAGTCGAACTTAAAAACGTTGAATCCTTTGATTCAATAACAGGGGAAGGAATAATAGGAATGGTAAACGGAAGAACCTCTGCTATCGGAAGCAAGAAACTTATGGAATCCTTCTCTATTAAAACCGACAAGTTTGATGAGATGTTTGCCAAATTAGCATCTCAAGCAAAAACCACTATCTTCATAGCTGTTGAAAATCAAGTTGTTGGATTAATAGCAATTGAAGACCCGGTTAAAGAAAGCTCAAAAGATGCAGTCAAGGTATTAAAGGAAATGGGGCTCGAAGTAATTATGGCAACCGGTGATAACGAACAAACAGCAAAAGCAATTTCAGGAAGAGTAGGAATAGAAAAATACAGATCGGAAGTTACCCCAAAAGAAAAACGAGACTTAGTAAAGGAACTTCAAGAAAAAGGAAATGTTGTGGCAATGGTTGGGGACGGAATAAACGACGCACCTGCATTAGCCCAAGCAGATTTAGGCATAGCTATGGGAACCGGAACCGATGCAGCAATCGAATCTTCGGAAATTACTCTCGTTAAGGGAAGTTTAGACGGTGTTGTTAATTCAATCAAACTCTCGCGGGCAACGTTGCAAACAATAAAACAAAATTTGTTTTGGGCTTTTATTTACAACACAATCGGGATTCCGCTTGCAGCATTTGGGTTACTCAATCCTATGATTGGTGCAATTGCAATGGCATTCAGTTCGGTATCTGTTGTAACAAACTCACTTAGATTAAGAAACAAAAAATTATAAAAAAAGGGACGCCAAAATTTTTGTGTCCCTTTAAATTTCAATTACTGTTAAATTATTCTGCCAGTAATTTTTCAAGCTGATCCAACAACGAATTCATTTTCTTAACTACTGCAAGAATAACTTCGGGAGAATTCATATCGACTCCGGCTTTCTTCAATACATCAATCGGATATTCGCTGCTTCCGGCTTTAAGGAAATCAAGATACTTATCAATCGCAGGCTGACCTTCAGCTTTTATTTTTGCCGCCAATGCTTGTGATGCTGCAAAACTTGTTGCGTATTGATAAACATAAAAGTTGTAATAGAAATGCGGAATTCTCGCCCATGTGTAAGTTTCTTCTTTGTCGAGGATCATATCAGGCCCCCAATAAGCTTGATACATTTCGCCATACTTCTCACTCAGTTTTTCCGGCGTAAGAGCCTCCCCTTTTTCCGAAGTTTCATGAGCCCACTGTTCAAAAGCGGCAAATCTAGTTTGTCTGTAAAAAGTGGTTGTAATATTGTTCAGCTCTTTTTCAATCAGCGCAAGTTTTTCCTCTTTGGTTTTCGCATTTTCAATCATATAATCAAGAAGTAAAGCTTCGTTTGTTGTTGAAGCCACTTCGGCAACAAAAATGGAGTAATCGGCATAAGGATACGGTTGATTAAGCCCGGTATAATGAGAGTGCATATTATGCCCCATTTCATGAGCAAAAGTGAAAAGATCATTTAACTGATCGTTCCAATTAAGAAGCACATAAGGATGCACCCCGAAAGTAGTTCCGGAAGAATAAGCACCACTTCTTTTGCCTTTTGTTTCGTAAACATCTATCCATCGGTTGTCGAAAGCAAGTTTCAAACTGTTCAAATAATCTTCACCTAGAGGTTTAAGTGCTTCGAGAAGAATTTCTTTAGATTCATCGTAGGTATAGTCCTTTTTAACTGAAGGGAAAAGAGTTACATAAGTGTCGTAAGCATGGAAATCTTCTAAACCAAGAACTCGTTTTTTAACCGAACACCATCTATTAAGAGGTTGAAGATTTTCATTTACTGTATTTACTAAATTATCGTATACCGAGAGCGGAATATTATTTGCATCAAGTGCTGCTGCTCTGTTTGACTCGTACTTTCTAGCTTTTGCATTGAAGGAAATTGCTTTCAAATTTCCGTTAAACATCGCACCGAGCATGTTTTTGTATTCTTCAAAAGGTTTGTAATATGCTTTGTATGCCCTTTCGCGAAAATCTCGATCGGTTGAATAAAGCGCTGCATAATATCTTCCGTCTGAAATTTTGATTTCATTTCCTTTATCATCTTTCACTGTAGGGAACTGAATATCCGCATTCTTATACAAACTGAATACATTGTATGGAACCTGCTGAAGTGGGGCTGAAAGAGCCATCAATTCTTCCATATCTTTTGTAAGTGTATGCTCACGGGTTCTAAGGAGATCATCAAACATATGCTCGTAAATTTTTAGTCCCTCTTCCTCTTTAACAAACGACCACAATTTTTCCTCATCCATTTTAAGAATTTCGGGTCTGACAAATGAACTTAAAGCAGCTACGTTCGAATAGAGCGACATTATTCTGTCATATCTTCCTTGATTTCCTTCATGTGTAAGATCCAGATCGCGGCTCAAACTTGCGTAAAGAAAAAGTCTGTCAATCTTCATGCTCAATTCTTCGTCGAATTTAATACAGGCGAGTAAATCTGCAGCCGAATTTCCCAACTTTCCCTCGAACTGAGAATATTTTGATGCATTTTCTTTTACCCAATTAAAATCAGTTTCCCATGTTTCATCGGTTTTATAAACATCGGTTAAATTCCATTTGTACTCTTCAGCAATTTTATCCCGCGTGGGAAGATCTCCTCCTCCATCCTGTGCAAAAAGAAAATTCGATGACCCAGCAAAAAGCGAAAATGTTACTATCAAAACTACCCTCACTAATTTTTTAATTGATAATTTTGCGTGTTGCATATTAACCTCAAGTTATTGAATCATTTATCTATTTAAAAAACTTAGAAATCGACAACACATTATTAAATGACAATTAAAATTACTAAAAAATGATGGTTATTAATCTATCGGAAGAAGAAAAAATCCGATCTTAGGGTTCAATTTTATTTTGATTTTACATAATTTTCAGAATTCTTTTATTATTGAGGAGTGCCGATGACAAACATTGAGGTAGAAACGAAAGAAAGCTGGCGTTTTCCTAAGGAGTTTTGGCTGGCTAACTTAATGGAACTTTGCGAGCGTGCCGCTTATTACGGTTTTTTTATCGTACTTACTCTTTACTTAACGGATATTGTTGGATTTGACGATAAAGCGACTGGTGTTGTTGCCGGAATTTTCTTTGCTTGTTTATATTTGTTTCCTCCTTTTGTTGGTGCTATCGGGGATAAGATCGGTTTTAAGAAAGGACTTATAATTGCTTTTACTCTCTTGACTATAGGATATTTTCTGCTCGGTGTTTGGCACGAGAAATTTCTTGTAATAATTTTTCTTTTTATAGTCTTAATCGGCGGCTCCTTTATTAAGCCTTTAATAACCGGAACAGTTGCTAAAACCAGTTCGGAAGTGAACAGAGCAAGAGGCTTTTCACTTTTTTACTGGATTGTGAATATTGGTGCGTTCAGCGGTAAAACTTTTGTACCCTATATACGCCAAGGAATCGGTTTAGAATATGTAAATTTCTTCTCTGCGGCAATGAGTTTCGTAGCTCTTCTATTTGCAATCTTTCTTTTCAAACCATTGGATGCGAAGCTTGAGCCAAAATCTATAAAAGATGTATGGAGATCATTAATAAAAATTTTCAGTACGGGAAGGTTAATAACTCTTACGTTAATCGTAACCGGTTTCTGGATTATACAGCATCAGCTTTATGCAACTATGCCGAAATACGTAATAAGACTTTTAGGCGAAGAAGCAAAACCCGAATGGCTGGCAAACGTAAATCCTGCGGTTGTAGTACTGTTTGTTGTTTTAATAACACAATTAACTAAAAAACACAAAGCAGTAAATGCAATGCTTGTGGGAATGCTGCTTATGCCTTTTTCGGCATTAGCTATGTCAATGAGTCAAGAGCTTGAAAAAATTACCGGACCTGTAATTCAAATATTCGGATTTCTTTCCGCTCACCCATTGACGGTTATGATGATAATCGGCATCGCAATCCAAGGATTGGCAGAATGTTTTATCTCACCACGATTTTTGGAATACTTTTCTTTACAATCCCCAAAAGGAGAAGAAGGGCTTTATCTTGGTTTCAGTCATTTACATTCATTCTTTTCAGCATTGTTAGGATTTATATCGTCGGGATTCTTACTAGATGCCTACTGCCCCGATCCTAAAACTTTGCCCGAAGGTTTAACTGAAATTCAAAAGGCGGCATATTATTCCGATGCTCATGTTATTTGGTACTATTTTCTTGCTGTTGGATTAGTTTCGGCTTTGGCATTATTCATCTTCCGTTTAGTGACTAACAGAATTGATGCAAAGCTTGAAGCAGAGAAGAAAACAAGTTCTTAGTTGATTACAATTTTCTTGGAAAACGGTCGGCTGTGATTTCCGTTTTTGTTGCGGCATAATGCGGTTACTTGATATTCGCCTTTTTCGAGATTTGGGATTTCAAGAGTAACAATTCCTGTACTTTCATCATATTGATGCATAAGTGTAATGCCGTCAAGTTTCACTTCGATTGATTCGGGATCGAGTGAATAAAAATAATTTATCGACAATTTCAATAAAAGCCGGCTCTTGTTAAGAATACTTTCATCCGCAAGCAGTTCAAATGATGGTACACCGTTTAAGAAATAACGACCAATTCCTTTAAATATTCCCCAAGCTTGAATCTCATTGAATTCCGGAATTCTTAATCTTTTGTTTTCAAGTCTGTTTGTAAAGAAAGCGCTTTCTATTAGAACGCCGGTCATATTTGTTTCGCGCAAAACAGCAAAACCCTCTCCCGGATAAATAATATAATCAGAATATGTCCCGTCGAAAGAACCCAAACCTCCGGGATTCCTCATTACGTAAGCCAATTCTCTTTGAATAAATTTTGCGAGATCATGGCTCGAAGCTTTGTAACTTGTATCCCCTTCTTTTGCATGATAGAAAGTACTTGTATAATTTGTTTTGTAATCATTTATTGATGAACCCGCATTATGATGAATGCTCAGGAACAAATCCGCATTAAAACTTTCGGCTAATTCAGCTCTTTCATACAAACCGATTGTAACATCTTTATCACGCGACATACCGACAACTGCTCCGGCTCTTAGCAATAACGCTCTCAAGTAAAGAGAGACACTTAAGTTTACATCGGCTTCGAGCAAACCGCCCAAATTTTTATTACGTATGTCATCTCCTCCATGACCGGGATCGATAAATATTCTTAATCCTTTTAAGTATTCTGAGTACTTTTGAATTACTTTTTCTCTGTCTTCCGGATTTTCCCAATCACTTGGTTTTTCGTAAAGCGGTATTGTATTAAAATCATCAATAGCATCAGTCATAATTTCATCTGCTGCTTCTTGGTTTTCTTCTTTTTCAACCTGACGAAATGTTGAGCAAGCCGAGGCAAATAAAATTATTGCCGCAATTAATAAACCAAATTTCATGATCTTAGAAATTTTTAACACAGTTCTTCCCATCCGGTGAATAATGACATTTGCTGCAATGTTCAAAATTCGGAACAAAATTTTTAACTCTTATATTTCCAATAATTTTCTCTATCACCTTCTCAAAATCATCTAAATCCTTAATTCCGATATTTTTTTTAAATTCAATCTGCGGCTGTTCAATAAACGCAAGTCTCAATTCATAATTTTTGATTTCATTGAACTGCTTGCTGATAACAAGCGCATAAAACATTAGTTGTGGAAGATAATGATTGCCTTTCGCTTCAGCCTCCGAAGGATGAAAGGAATCCGATTTATAATCGACAATTATAATTTTGCTCTCGTCAATGATCAATCGATCTATGATTCCGTAGAGAAAGTAATCTTTATGTTTACTATAAATTTCATATTCCTTAAAATAGTTCGGGAATGATCTGATATGTTTCCACAATTCTGAATTAAGAAATTTATTAACCGAGTTTTCTATATTATTAATTTCTTTTTGTGATATTGAACTCAAATTTGGTATACTCATCTCTGCTTCAGCTACAGTACGGATGATATATTGCAAGTTGAGTATATTTTCTTTTTCTAATACTTTATGAATGATTGAGCCTTTCACATTAGGATTAATTTCTTCCTCTGAATTTTCGGAAGAATTAAAATCGAACTGTTCCTTATCTTGTTTAAGTAAGTTTAGCAGTTTTCCATAACCGAGATCATAAGTCAATTGATATTTAACCGGACATTGAGTAAACGTTGCAATTTTTGTGGCGGAAATTATCTCATTTTCTTCCTTATCAAAAACATCATGTGTCTCAATTTCAAGATCATCAGAATTAATTTTAAATTCTTCCACTTCAACCTGAGCTGTTTCAAAAACATTTTTTATTATCGGTAATTTGAATTGAAGTTCCTTTTTATAGTACTCAAATTCTTTGCCTTTTAATTTCATAAACTCCTGCTTAAAATAAATATCGATATCATTGGAATTCGTAAGACTATCTTTTCCAAAAACACTTTCGCAGAAGCCAAGGAATGAATCACTATCAAAATTTGTTTTCTTTCTCTCACCAGAAATTATCAAATGATTCATCGCCCTAGTAGATGCAACATAAAACAATCTTTTTATTTCCGCCGATTGCTTCCTTCGTTCGATATAATCATACAAAGCACCAATGTATGTCTTTTTATATTCCCCGAAAAAATTACCTTCTACCGGAAGCTTAGTAAGAAATCCAAATCTTTTATCCATTGAAATAGATTTCGAAGCGAGTCTTTCAGATTTCGCTTTGTCGTGCGAGTTGAACAAAATAACAGTATCGAATTCAAGTCCCTTAGACTGATGTACTGTCATTAATCTAACAGAATTATCAGATAGATCAATTGCTGCTTGTCCTTCTTCATCCTCACGTTCTGACGCAGCTGAGAGAAAATCAACAAAATCGTACAGGTTCGAAAATCCTTGTGCTGATTTTTCGGAAGCAAGTCCGATTAATTTTTCAATGTTTGCAAGATCCTGATCACAGTTGCGCTTTGCCGCCACTGCAGAAACATAACCAGTGTCATTAAGAATTTTTCTAATGAGCTTTGGAAGCTGCAAAGTTTTAGCAAATGAAAGATGATTTTGAAGAATTTCAATCAAATAATTCTTTTCGTTTGAAACAGAATAAGTCTTCAACTTTTCGAAAAATGTCTCTCCTTTACTTCGCGAAATTTCGAATAGCGCAATATCGGAAAGGGAGAAAAACGGAGAGCGAAGTATAACCGCTAGCGCAAAATCGTTTGAAGGATTTATTAAGAAGGCAAGATAATTGGTTATATCATAAACGATCGGCTGATTGTAAAATCCTTTTCCGCCAACTATTGTAAATGGTATTCCGCTTTCAGAAAATGATTTTGAGAGAGGTTCAAACCATTTGCGCTTTCTGCAAAGTACCGCAATATTTCCATAATTGAAATCATCTTTTTCATCACGAAGTTTTTGAATTCTTGAAACAACCAATTCCGTCTCAGAAATGTTCTCATCCTCGGAAATCAGAAACTCAACCTTCCCTTCTTCTTTCTCGTCACGTCCGCAAATCAATTCTACGTAAGGAATTTCATTAAATGTATCGTTTCTTTTGTCAAATAATTTTGAGAAAACAGCATTTACAAATGCTGCAATGTTCGGTGCCATTCTGAAACTGTGAGGTAAAGTAAGAATTGAATCTACACTTGATTTACTTCCTATATCATATTTTGTAGTTTCAAATATTTCTGGTTCGGCTCCACGGAATCTATAAATACTCTGCTTTTCATCACCGACCACAAACAGATTACCGGTTTCAAGATTTCTAAGAATCGGCATCATGATTTTATACTGAAGCTCGTTTGTGTCCTGATATTCATCAATCATTATATAATGATATTTTTCCGCGAGTTCATTCCGGATATCTTCCTTATTCAGTAAATCGCGGGTAATTAAAAGCATGTCCTCAAAATCGAGCGCACTTCTGTCACGTTTTTTCTGAGAATAGATTTCAAGTAATAATTCATAAATATCTTTTAACAGGAAATTAAATGAAGCAAGATTTTTTATGGCTTTATCATACTCATTATCAAATAATAACTCTTTAATCTGCGAGAATTTTTCTTCAAGATACTTTATTTCTGATGAGCAATTCCCTTCAGTCTTCTTTATCCAGTTCTTTCTTAAAGTATATGTTGCTGTAAGAAATTCCGGATTAGATTGGAAATATTTTAACTGCTCGATTAAATCTTTTTTATTATCAAAATTCGATATAAAGTTATCAACCAAAACTACGTATTGATTCTCGGGTTGTATTTTTTTTACTTCGTCATTGATCAATTGAATGTTGTAGATGATTTCTTCAAAATTGAAATCAATTATCCTTGCTAAGCTTTCTATAAAATAATTTTTATAATATTCAGCAAGAGATTGTTCATTGTGAGTTTTGAGCAATTCCAAAATTTCGTATGAAGTGTAGCGAGAATGGATTAATTCTCGAAGTTCCTTTACCGTATTTTTTCTTGAGCCAAGAATTCTGATTATTTTTTTTAGTTTGCTACTTACAGAAGTATCTTTATCAATCTGATGAAAAAGTTCTTCAATAGATAAATCAATCAGTTCCGATGCGGCAGCAGCATCAAGAGGAACAAAAGCTGCATCAATACCGGCTTGCGGCGCATATTCTCTAAGAATATTCACACAGAATGAATGGATTGTGCTAATATTTGCTGATACCAAATATTTACGCAGCGAGATTAATTTTGACTTTATTTCCGGAATTTTCTCCGTGAGTATTCTTGATTCAATTTCTTCGGAAATATTTTTATAGAGTTCGCTTGCCGCTTTTTCAGTAAAAGTAATAGCAACAATGTTACGAAGATTAATCCCCGGTTGAATTGCAATTTCAACAAAGCGTTTTTTTAATACAAATGTTTTTCCGCTTCCTGCGTTAGCAGTAAGTGAAATATGCTTTTTGTAATTAAGAGCTTTCTGCTGAAACGGTGTTAATTTTTTCTCGTGTTGAGCTGACATAATTTTAGTTAAGTACGGGAAATTCTAGAGTTATTGTTGTCCCTGAGGAAGAAGTGCTTTTAACAAAAATTCTGCCTTCCAGGTTTTCCATGAGACGTTTAGCCAGGGTTAATCCAACGCCCATCCCCAATTCTTTTGTAGTAAAATTGGGACTAAATATTTTATCCACAATTTCATCGGAAATTCCGCTTCCGTTATCGATTATATCTAAAATTAATTTTTTCTCCTTTCGGCTAAGTTTAAAAATAATCTCTGTCGCGTCAGCTTGAATCGAATTACGAATGAGATTAATCAAAGCTCGTCTTAATTGCTGAACATCTCCTTTTATCTCACTTATTTCTTCGGGCAGATCTAATATTATTTTAACATGCTCATTCATAAAAAGATTCACAGCATCATTAATAACATTTCTCAGCTTGATTGTTTCCATTTTTATTCCCGGCATTCTCGCGAAGCTAGAAAATTCTGAAGCAATATTTTTTAGAGTCTCTATTTGATTTATTAAAGTTTTTGTCACCTTCTTGAAGATTTCGTCAAACTTAGGAGATTTATCCGAATGTGCTGCAATCAGTTGCTGAACCGATAGTTTCATAGGGGTTAGCGGATTTTTTATTTCGTGTGCAACTTGTTTTGCCATTTCTTTCCATGCACTTTCTCTTTCAATTTCAGCCAGTTCAATTTGATTCTTTTTAATTTCCTCAACCATCAGATTAAACTCCTCAACAAGCTGTTGAACTTCGCCGCGGGATTTTTGTTCGATCTTCAACCCCAAATCACCCGATGCCACCGACTTAGTAGCAATAGTCAGTTTTCTTATAGGTGAAGAAATTTGATTCGCGAGCAATGTGCTGATTACGATTATCAGCAACACCGCAAATGAATAAACTCCAAATATAAATATACTTGCATCCGTCTCAGAAAGAGGAAGAAGAATTGAATTAAACAAATCACTGACTTTTATAACATATTCATCATTACCTATTTTTGATCTTCTATAGACTGCCTCATATTGATAATCATTTATCTTCTCTTTAACAAGAATTGAATTTTTCCCATCGAGATAAAGTTTTTCCTGCACAACAGGATCCAATAACGATGAAAGTAATCCACTATCATAATAAAGTTTCTTTGACGCATAGCTAAGCTGTTTATCCTTGAAAAGTGCAAAAGATATACCCAAATCACTTTCTACTCTTTTATACAACATATCAGTATTAAAAGCACCTGGGATGTTGTATTTGTTAAGATATTCGGCAACTGATGTTGTTCTTTTTAATAGCTTATAATGAATTGCACTTTCGTTTTTTTGATCCGTAAGCTGCTTAAAATAAATTGCCATTGTTATCATAGGAATAATCGAGATGAAAAGGAGAACAAACAGTAACTTTGCACGGAATGTAAAAAGTCGTTCTTTATTTTTGTTAAACTCAAATGCGAATGTCATCAGCGCAAAGAAGAAAATAATGATTGAATGAATAAAAAACACTTTGAAAAAATGAAACAGATTAAATGAAAGATCATTCAATTTTGAAGCGGCTGCAATAATTTTTTCAAAAACATCTCTGTCATCCTTCAATAAATAAAAAACATACTCCTCTCCATCGACGTGCAGGTTCATCCACGCTTCATTAAGTCTTGAAAATTCAGCATCACTAATCTTTTTAATGTTTTCAGTTCCAATGTCAACCTCGCTTATTGAATTAACAAGATTGCCATCCTGTATCTCGAATAGATTAACCGTGTTGAGACTAAACTGAGGTTCCATCAGATAAATGTTCTGTCCCATAAATGCCGGAAGAAATTTTAGGTCGATACCTGAAGGATTGTTGTAAGTGCATACTTCCAAATATATTTCCTTATCAGGAAGATTGATTCTTCGTATTCCGGAAAGTACATGTCCTTCAGAACTTAAAGCCGCAAATCTTTCAAGTTCAAGATCTGTATCTTCGGGCAGCGTAGTCCAAAGTCGATCTCTAAAAAGTTTTTTGTCAAAATTAATTTCGCCTATCGTCTGAAAGTTTGAATCAAGAATTCTAACACATGAAACTATCCCTTCTTGATGAAGGAGACTGCTGTTCCAAACTCTGAAACAGATTCTTGATGCCGAAAGTGGATCATTGAGATAAGAAAAAATTAGTTCCTCATTTTCTTCTTTGTTAAGGGTTTCAAAGATAACATAATCAAGCCAATGCTCTTTTGGTCTTATTAAATCTTCAGCAAACTTTTTAAGTGACTCCCTTTGCTGTTCACCGTTATAATGATTTAATAAACTAACTGTAACGAAGGAAGATGAAAAAGCGATATACAAAAAAATAACTTTACTGTAACTTTGATGAATTACTATAAAATAGAGCACAGCAAATAAAAGTGTTATGAGAACAACTCTTAAAAAAATTGTTAACTGTGGATTGGACTGAATAAAATGGTAAGCAAGACCAAGTAATTGAACTGCAACAAAAACACCCACAAAAAAAGGAAGCAACTTCCAAGATTTTTCATAGGACAAAAATCTAAACAATAGAGCAAATAAAATTACCGATGCAAAAATTATTATTACCCCCATCAACAAAATATTGAGATGCATCAGTAAAATTGGCGGATCCGGAACTATGTTGAAATCTTCGAAGTAATAAATCGATGAGTCAAAAACAACACTTTTTATCGCGGAACCGAGAGCCCTAAACAATACAAGTGAGATCAAAATTATAGTAACTGATATTAACAGTTTAACTATATTTCCAATTTTTCTGTTTTGTGCAAAATCAATTTTCTCTAAGACAAAATATTTAGAAGTAATCAGTAACGCAGAAATTAAAACAAGCAGTGATAAAAGCAGTTCTAGCGGTGATTTTACTATACCGAATCCCCATGTTGAAGAAAAATATGAAGAATTGAGTAATTCCGATTTGAGAATTAAAGCAGGAATATTGAGCAGGAATAACCCTATACGGAGAGAAAGGATTAGAAGAATAAAAGATGTTGCTTTAATAATCTTTGAATCCAGCCTTGCTGTTTTAAACCATAACCAGATTACAATTGTCAAAAGCAGCAAAAATAAACTGATTGATTGAATAGACCCAAAATTTTGATTGAGCTCTATTATGTAATTATCTAAGATCGGCTTCTGAGTTAGAACTTCGACGGAGACATTCGCTTCATTATCAAGAAGTTCAAAAGAAAAATATCTGCCGTTTATAACTTCTTTATCCTCCGGGAAATAAATAACTTTAATATCAGTATTCAATAGTTTTGATAAAAAACTACTAAAACTCCTCTCAATATTTTCAATATCAAAATCAATAAATGTTTCAAACGGAGAAATTGTTGCTAATAAAAACTGACTGTTTCCTAATTCAAATTCTTTTAATAAAACAAAATGAGTTGAAGTTACTGTGTTTATGAATTGAGAAGAATATCTCCTAAAATTGACATTGCTGAATAGATTCCCAACATCATTGAGTCCACCGTTCCAAGCTATAAGACTATCTTCATCATTATAAATTTGATGAAGCAAGTTTTCATTTTTTCCCAACTTACTGAAAGACGATATAATTTCATCTACGTTTTGAAGCGAATCAATTCGTGTTATCATTTTACTTTCAGCGAGTCTAATACTGCTCAACTTACGACCGAATTCTTCTTGAGCGGTTTGTTTTATAATTTTAATTTTTTCGGAAAGCACTTCGTCCCAATTTTCACGTACTGAATCAATTTTCTGCGGCGAATAAATTCCCACACCTATTGTAGTTAGTAAAAACAATGAGATAAAAAAGGCTAATATTTTATTTTTGCCGGAAGGTAACTTTTTCATTTCGTCATCGAGATGTGAGTAATTCTCCATTTATCATGAAAGAATTCCATCGATATGAAGAGTTTTAATTTATTTTTTTTTCCTGATGAAACATATTCAATATCACCAAATGCAACCGGGTTTTCGGATTCTTCCGATGCTGTTTCAAAACTAACTTTTATAGGATTAATGCCTATTAAAAAATCTTGAATTATGTAGTAGGATTGATTTGCACTGAAATAACCTTTTGTTCCGTCGCTTAAACTTATATAAACTCTGCTGTTTAGATAATCGGAAAATAAGCTTACATTAGTTTTTTCAATTCCATTATGTGCTTTATTCAAAATAAAATTTATTTCACTTGTTTTATCTTGAGCAGATAAAATTTGAAAACCTAAACACAATAATAATATAAGAAACATTTTCTTGATCAATTCAAATCCCAAATAATTATTAAAATAACCAAATAGATAAAAAAAAGCATACCGTTTATTGGTATGCTTTGACGGGAGAAGAGAGGAAGTGACTAAACTTAATTATAATTTTTCTTAAGCTCTAATTCATAAATATTTCTTTTTTCATTTTTAGGTTTCGGTTTCAGCTGCTGCTCGCCTTGAATTGTTTGATAAGCCCAATCGAAAAACATTCTTTCCTGCTTAACCGAACTAATTCTAATTTTCGCAAAGTGCATATCCCAAGTCATTATGACATAAGTGTGTCCGGGCAGTGCTTTTACATATTTTACATTATCTCCGGGGTTCATTGTCACCCAGCCGTCAATCGGTGCATAAGTTATGTCGTAAATATCATTAGTTGGGCCCATATCTTGAATTTCCGTGTCATACCATACGTTTAGATAGAGCGTTCCTTCATAATTTTCGAAAAAGAAATCCGCTGAATATTCGTCATCAATATAATCGTAAGGAAGTATAGAATAAGTGCTAAAATCATAACCGGAATTCTCGGGATATCTTCTAAAATCGAATACTGAAACATTCCTACCTTCGGGACGGGGCGCGCCGTAAGCAACATCGTAACTTAGTTCACTTTCATTTCCATTATAGTCATATGCAACAACAGCATAATAGTATTTATCACCGTTTACCGCATCATAATCGATATAGAAATTGTTCTCAGTACTGCCAATTAATTCGTATCTTCCTTGATAGTCCCAAGCAAAATAAACGTTGTAACCAGCAAGATCCGGTTCATTGTTGTGATCCCAAAGAATATCGACTTGATTATCGCCCACATAGGTCGTTACGTTTCTCGGTGGTTCAGGCGGTGTGGAATCATAATAATATTCATCATCATCGCAGCTTGTGGCGGTTACAAGTAAACCGGCAAGTAATATCAGATACAGTAACTTTTTCATTTTATCCTCCGCTTTTAGCAAATATAAAGCAAATGAAATGCCAAAAACTATAATGGAATTTATTTTGATTTTCTATCGTTTTTCAAAGATTATAAAAGGCTGTGTCCATTTATGTAGACTAAAATGGACACATAATTATCCACTAATTATCACAAGGAGTGATATTGATTCTGATAGTATAATTTACCTTTGTTAATAACGGCAACCGATTTGCCTGTGAGTAACCGGTTGTTAAAAGGCGAGTTTCTAGATTTCGATTTGAACTTACTCACTTCAACAGTCCAGACAAGGTCAGGATCAAAAATTGATAAGTTTGCTTCCACTCCCTTTTCAATTTTGGGAACTGGAATGTTTAAAATTTTCCTTGGATTGATCGCAAGTTTTTCTATCAATTGCTCAATCGTTAGTCGATTTTTGTGAACTAATTCACTTAACGCTAATCCAAGTTCTGTTTCCAAACCGAGAATACCATTGGGGGCATAGATAAATTCCATCTCTTTTTCCTCGATTGAATGAGGAGCATGATCACTTGCAATACAATCGATAGTTCCATCGATCAAACCCTCGATAATTGCTTCTACATCAGCAGCTTTTCTTAATGGGGGATTCATCTTAAAGTTTGTATCGTATGATTTAAGTGAATCATCTGTAAGTGTAAAATGGTGAGGAGTAACCTCCGCTGTTACATTAATTCCTTTTGCTTTTGCTTCTCTAACGATTTCAACAGCTCGTTTCGAACTGATATGTGCAATATGAACTTTTCCCCCAGTATATTCTGCCATAAGAATATCACGCATAACTATTAAATCCTCAGCAACACTGGGAACCGATGGAAGTCCTAAAAGTGTTGAAACTTCGCTTTCATTCATCGCCCCGTCAGCCAATGATTCATCCTCACAATGTTCAATTACGGGAGCGTTATACATTTGAAGATACTCAAGAGCGTTTCTTAAAAGAGAAGCACTTTTAACAGCAACACCGTCATCAGAAAAAGCTCTTGCACCGGCTGTATAAAGTTCTGCGATAGGAGCTAAAGACTCTCCTTCGCGTCCGACAGAAACCGCACCGATCGGGATGACTTCTACAAGATGATTTTTTGCTTTTTCGAGAATTGAACTTACAACTTCGGCATTGTCTATAGCGGGTGATGTATTAGGCATGCAAGCCACTCCGGTAAAACCTCCCGCAGCTGCCGAGTTGCATCCGGTTTGAACAGTTTCTTCGTCCTCCCGTCCGGGTTCACGCAAATGAACGTGCATATCGAACAAACCGGGCGCACAGATAAGACTATTTCCTTCAATAACTTGATCGCATCCTTTTTCGTCGATTTGTCCTATTTCTGCAATTGTTCCGTTTGAAATCAGAATATCTTTTCTTTGATTTAATGATTGAGCGGGATTTACAATTTGAATATTCTTAAGTAGTAATTTCATTTTTCACCTTTTAATTACAATGTTCCAAGTAGATAAAGGACCGCCATTCTCACAGCAACTCCGTTTGTAACTTGATTAAGAATTATTTGATACGGACCATCAGCGACTTCCGATGAAAGTTCAACCCCTCTATTAATCGGACCGGGATGAAGTATAACAATATTCGGATTATTTTTTTCAATTCTCTCGGCTGTGATTCCAAAGTAATTGTGATATTCGCGAACAGAAGGAATGTTGGTTCCGGCTTTTCTCTCCAATTGAATTCTTAGTACGTTTAACACATCGTTTTCTTGAATAGCTTTATCGATGCTGTGCAGCACTTTCACTCCTAAAGATTCGATACCACGCGGGATCATCGTTGGTGGTCCGCACACAGACACTTTAGCTCCCATTGTGATTAAGCCGTGAATATTTGATAATGCAACTCTCGAATGAGCTATATCGCCTACAATACACAATCTTAATCCTTCAAATGACTTAAATTTTTCTCTAATGGAGTACATATCCAACAAAGCTTGCGTCGGATGTTCGTGTCTGCCATCGCCTGCATTTATGATATTGGCATTAGAAATTTTCGTAAGAAAGTGAGGAACTCCGGCTGATTGATGTCTCACAACGATCATATCAATTTTCATTGCCTCAATGTTCTTAACGGTATCTTTGAAAGTTTCACCCTTTTTTGTGCTACTCATCGAAGTTGAGAAGTTAACCGTATCGGCAGATAATCTTTTTTGAGCTAGTTCGAAAGATATTCTTGTACGGGTCGAGTTTTCGAAAAAAAGATTTACTATTGTTTTACCGGTTAGAGTAGGAACTTTTTTGATGGGACGTTCAAGCACTTCTCTGAAAGTGCTGGATGTATCAAGGATTAATTGAATATCCTCTCTGGGTATACCGTAAAGACCTAATAAATGTCTGTTTGAAAGTGGCATTAAATTTCTCTCTTATTTTATTTTTCTTCTGTTTCTACAAGATAGATCGAATCTTCTTTATCTATCTCATTCATTTTAACTTTTATTTCTTCATTTATGGAAGTCGGAATGTTTTTCCCAACAAAATCGGGCTTGATCGGGAGTTCTCTATGCCCTCTATCCACCAGAACACAAAGTTGAATTGTGTTGGGTCTTCCAAGATCCATAAGTGCATCAAGTGCGGCGCGGACTGTTCTTCCCGTATAAAGAACATCGTCGATCAGGATTACATCCTTTTCGTTTATGTCGAACGTTATGTCAGTAACAGAAACTTCAGGTTGTTTAAGCCTGGTTCTAAAATCGTCACGATATAATGTCACATCAAGGATTCCAAGTTGAATTTCCGATTGATCGATTTCTTTAATCTTTTCGTAAATTCTACGGGCAATAAATTCACCTCGGGTTCTCATTCCAATTAAAACGATATTTTCAGAACCGCGGTTTCTTTCCAAAATTTCGTGCGCAAGTCTTGTAAGTGTTCTTTGAAGACCGGCTTCGTCGATAATTTTTGCTTTTATGTTCATATACAAAAAATCCTCATTGGCATAAGCCGCTGAGGTTCTCCTATTGTTGTTGTTTTATTTTTCATTCCTTTTTTATCTCTCCGGATAAATTTAAAGGTTTATTTTTCTGGTAAACTTAGATTATTTTTCTCTCTTTGTAAAGTTTAGTTCAAATTATAAACAATATTTAATCTCCCCATCGGATCCACGCCTATTACCCAAGTGTCATCTAAAGCCCCTTTATGCCGATTTACGAAATACGTCCCGATAAAATATCCTATAGCCGCACCAAAGAAAGTATCTGATATCCAATGCGAATTTGAAATAATTCTTTGTGAAACAGTCAATACTGCAGGTGTAAAAAATGCTGCTTTCCAGTACCATTCATCAACGTGAGCGGCTAATACTGACGACATCGAAAAGGCAACTGTTGCATGACCTGAAGGCAAAGCTCTTTGTCCGCTTCCTTCATAATCTGTCCAGTAAAAATCAAAATTATCCTCACTTGCATAAGGGCGCGATCTTCCGAATAATCCTTTAAGAGTACTTGTCATCGTGTTAGCAACCCAATATGATTCAAAAAGCTCAAGACCGATCAGAAGTATTTTTTTATTCTGTGCGATCAAACCCGCTCCAGCAACAGCCCCAGAAATTAAATATGCCGTAGACCCTCTTCCGAACAACTCTCCGGCTTCGATCAAGGGAGTATCTTTTAAGTGAGAATTACGCATCCCAATTTTTCTTATTTCCTTATCCAGCGAGAATAAAGCAGCGGTTCCTCCCAACACACCCGCAAAAATGAACCAATCTTCGGCATCCCAACGGTAAGGAGTAATGACCAATGAAACAGCATCCTCAACAGCCATAGAAGCAAGAGTTTTAATATCCTTCTGCGGCTGCTTATCCCAGAATTCCAATTCCTTTACGGTAAATACCGCACTTGTGGTTGCTTTAAGCCCGCCTTTATCTTCAGCAATAAAAATTAGTGTATCGCTTCCTCGCCAAACTTCCGGGTATTCAAATAATGCAATATTTTCCGAAGTGATTTCAGATGTTATAAACTTATTTCCGGTAATCAACCATTTTATTTTATCATTATCCGGATCTTTAACAAAATCATCGAGATGAACCGGGGAGAAATTTTGATTTGTAAAAATTGTCTGAGACGAAATTGGATACACAATAGGCGGATCGTTGACCGGATTAACGTTAACTTCAACTTTTTTGGAAACAAAGTTTACTGAATCATCTGAAACTAAAAATTGTAACGTATCACTGCCATACCAATTTTCATTTTTTGATGAAATACTAAAAACTCCGTTTCCAATTTGAGTTATAGTTAGTTCGTTTGATTTTTCGAAATCGAAAACTAAATAGCTTGATTCAGTGTCGATATCAATTACAAAATCTATCAATCGAAATTCATCCAGAGATTTGTCTTCATCAAATTCCAAGTAAGCCGGGAGATTATAAAATTTTGGCGGATCATTCACGGGAGTGATATCTACATAAATTTTATGAACGTAATAATCTTGAATTTGATTTATCACTCCGAACGAAATTGTGTCCTTACCACACCAATCATCATCCATCGGAAAAATTTTTAAATTGCCATTTGGTAACAACTGAACAGGTAGCCTGCTCTGCCGTACAAAAAATCTTACATCCCCAATTTCTTCATAATTATCAATTAAGTCTGGAAGAAACACTGTTAAGACATCATATCCTTCCATGAGCCCGAATTCATTTTCGCCCGAGAAGCTTGGTGGAACGAATTTTACTTCCGTTTCCGCAGAATCTACTTTGTTTTCTAAAGTATCAACATTAACTGGAGTTATCTCTTTTGATTTATTATCGGGAGGAAATGTATCAATACTTTTTTTAACAGGATTATTTGATAACAAATAAATCACAACGGCTGTAATTACTGCAATAAAAAGAAATAAATATATTTTAGTCTTCCTCATTAACAGACGTTTAGATTATTTGAGCAGCATTAATTTCTTTGTATCACTATTTTTATCAGTTGTTATCCTATAAAAATATATACCGCTTGCAAGATTTGATGCGTTGAAAGTTATCTCATAAGTTCCCGCATTCTTATAATCTGAAAGCAACGATTCAACCTCTCTGCCTAACAGATCATAAATTTTCAGCGATACATTTGAATTGTATGGGATAGAAAATTTGATTGTCGTAGTTGGATTAAAGGGATTAGGAAAATTGTTATACAATCTGAATTCCGCCGGTACATTCGCTTTAATCTCTTCGATAGATTTTTCGATAAATTCGCTTGTACCAGCTATATACTTAAATTTATATGATTTATTTTTAATAATTGTGATTTGACGGTTTTCATCAACTATTTGATTCGTTTGCAAATCAAAGATCACAGTTGAAAAACCGTTCGGTAATTCGCTAAACAAATTTTCCGAGAATCTAATTATATCATCTTCTAAACTGTTTGCAACAATCAAATCAAATATATGACCTTCATCCAATAATTCGATAGCTGCAGAATATGTTTTTTCATCACCGGATAAGTATGCTGAAAGACCATCAAAAACTTTTGGAACAGATGGGATTTTGCTTATATCACTTCCCGCCTTTTCTAAATTATTATCTCTAAAACCAATATAAAGTTGTTCCTCTTCGTTCCTCCCTTTAACCTTAAGATCAGATAACCAAGACAAATTCGACAATTGTTTTGGAAATAAATCCGGGTAGTATATTCCATGATTTGTAAAAGTAATTTGTTGAATTCCGTCTGGCACATAATAACCGACTCCCGGCCGCATTACGCTCGTCAACCTAAACGAACCAGTACCGGTTTCATACTTATAAAGAATTACGCTAGAATCAACTTCAACGTCGAATGTGTACGGACTAGTTATAGCTTTCCACCCCGAACCGTCTAATACCATAACATTTTCACTCAACTTTCGTGTAAGCACCGAGTTCTCATAAGTATACGAAAGATTAAATGATTCCTTTAAAGCTTGAGCTACAAAGTATGCTTTACCGGGTTCTAAATAATATTCTTGATGCTGAACAAATCGATCGGTGGAAGAATCAAACGAGTAAAGAATCCACTCACCGTCTAACATCATCTCTCTTCCTCCGAATTCAACAAACACTGAATCTGTCAACACGTCACCAAAAGGATACCCAAAGAAAACCCATTTTGTATTTGCTCGTTCGGCGGATTCAGCCGGAGTTGATTTGGGAACACTAACCGAAACAGTTGAGTAATTATCGAGCACCACTTGAACATCTATTTCATCGAAAATGTTTATCGAATCCAAAATTGTTCCGTTATTGCTCACTGTTATTAAATCCGCATAAAGAAGCATTCCCTTTTCATTTACTTTGTCGAATGGGATCAAATATCTGCCGTCGCCGGCATTCACAGCTCTTCGTACTCCGCCCGGACCGCCAAGATAATAGTTAAATCTGACGCCAAGGTTCTCATACATTCTTAATACTGATGGATCAATAAAAGACTGAATAGTTGTTGCCTCTCCTACAATTAATGCTTCGTCATTGAAAGATGCACCGTTTATTCTTATGCCGTTCCTCAAAACTGAAGTAGATTGCAGACTGTCGTATTTTCCTTTTACAGAAAATTTAATCGGCGATTTACCGAATCCGTTATGCCAAATAATCAGTGAGTCTTCGACTTCTTCATGAAAAGTGGGACTGAGAAATTGAATAAGAAATTCTTTGGATTGTCCGGGTTCCAAAGTGTAAGAATTCGGTTCCTCGGTAATTATATTGAAAAAATATTCGTCAAATCCGAGAGAAAAAGTTAAATCCCTGCTCCCTGTGTTTTGTACGTCAAAAGTTTTGTTATTGTCAGTGAGCGTTTCAAATGTAATTGAAGATATTGCATTTAGCTGTTGAATTGTTTCTAGAGCAATCTCGCCGCCCCTGCCTATTCCTTCGATTACGAAAGAATAATCTTTTATTGGATAAGAATTCGTTTCAATGTCTAACTGAGCGCGGTGTTGTCCGAGTTTTATAGGCGAAAATTCTACTTGAACCAAAGTTGAATCTCCCGGATTTACACTCTCGGGAGATCTAATAATTTTAAATGCAGATGTATCCTCACCAGTGATCAGATATTTATTGATCTTAAGTCTTGTATTGCCTTCAACATTTTTTATAAAAAATGAAGAGATAGATTTTGTGGCTGATTGTGTTGTATCGAACAATACTGAATCAACACTAAAAGAGGCTATTGCTCTCTGCAGCAATACTGATATCTTAACTTCGCTTGTATCATTTTCCGGCGCTGAATTTCTAATCAGCACCAATGAACCTCTCACATTCATTGAATCTACTTGTGTTGTATCGATTTTAATAAGAAGTGAATCTTTTTGTCCTGGTGCTAAGAACAACGAATTTTTGTTAACGCTGAATATCGAATCCGGTGTCACAAAAATTTCATCAATACCAAGCTGTTGCTCTCCCTCGTTAGATACGTAGAACATTTTGAGCGAATCGGTTGGACTATCCGACTGATTTATTGAATCTGCTAAAAAAATCGGATCAAAGATAAACCCCGGAGTTGTAAAAAAATTAGCCTCATTCCAAGGGCTTAGTTCTCCCGCAATATTTCTAACTCTAACGCGCCAAAAATATTCCTTAAAGTAATCCAGATCGGCAATATCGTAATATGTATTAGATGTTCTTTGATCAATCAATAAATTTTGAAACTCGCTGTCCTCGCTAAATTGAAAATCGTATGCGGTGCCTCCGGGAACAGATTCCCAGTCAATTCTTAATTCAAGAGGAGCGTTCCGTTGTCCGGCTTCCGGGAAAACGATTATGGGGGCGACTAAACCTGTCTTAAATCGGTTTGCCACCGACCAACCACTGATCATATTGTCAACATTTAATGCACGAACTCTCCAATAGTAAAACGTGTTATAGTCAAGTTCATCAACAACATAGGATGTATCCGGCAAAGCCTCGGCAAGTATCAATTCAGTAAAAGCAGAATTTCTAGCTACTTCAAGCCTGTATTCAGAGTTGTTGGGATTTTTATCCCATACCATAGTAACAACTGTATCTAGATTGTTTGCTCCGTCCTTGGGTGAAATTAAAATTGGGGTTGATGGAAAGTCAACAGTTGTAAAATTGCGAATTTCTGACCAAGAGCTGTTTTTCGCTGAAAGCACTCTCCAAAACAACGTCATATTATTTGGCAGGTTGCTGATTACAACACTTGTATCCAATCTATCGGATTCATGTACAATATAACTGGGATCAAATGTAATGTTGCGTGAAATTTGAATTCTGTAAAAAAGTTCTTCAGGAATACTGCGCCATCTGAATTCAAGATTATCAGTCTGCACATAGTTGAGATTATTTTCCGGACGGATCAAATCAGGACCTTCCTGCGCGTGTAATTCAAATGTAAATAGAAAAAATAATATAGCTAAAAAACTTTTTTTCATAACAATTCTCGCTTATGGTTTTGGAGGTAATCCGAAAGTTTTTGAAGATGTCTGTTCAGATGACGAATTCTCTTTCCAAATCAAATATCCTGCCCCGGCAAGAACAGCTGCAGTAACAAAATAAAAAATCTCGGAACTGAAGATTGAATTACTCTTACTAGATTCCTCTTGAACAGGAAGATTAAGTTCGACTTTCGCTAAAGTATTTTTAGCAAACCGATTTGTTTGATTTACAATAACAGAAAGTTCCAAATCTGAAATTGTGCTCTCAAAATTAACATCATTCTTATTAACAAATCTTTGATTGAGGGTTTTATTAAGTGCATATGTCCCGGTTGTGTAAGTACTACTCATAAGTAGACTTGATAAATTTTCCGGAAGCACTCCCGAACTTTCATCAGTCAAGTATGTTTGCGCATAAGTTATTCCCGAAAAAGTTATGAACACAAGAAATAAAACAATATTTATATGATAAGTTTTCATAGCTGTACTTTTTTGTTATTCAAATAACGAATTAAAATATAAGTGAATTTGGAATAAGAATCTTAAATCTAGATCCGCACCGACCGGATGATAACTCTCTTCTTGATTTAACAAATTTCTAAACACAACATTTGCCCAAACTTTCCTATCCCAAAACCATTTACTAAGGGAAAGTTCAAGCAGAAACTTTTCCTTCAATTTATAATTGTAAAAAGAATTCGACTGCTGTTCTACATAACGGTATTCAAGCCATGTTGTGGATGAATAATACTTAAATCTCGTCCAAGTCGAAAAGCTTTCAGCAACATTAAACATTAACTCAAGAGCTGCCGTATGTTCCGGCAGACGCATCCACTTTTCCGACAAAAGATTAGTTCCGCTGACATCTGTTTGAAACTGATAATATACCTTTGTCGAAAAACAATCCGAGATCTTCAGCTTAATTTCAGAATTCACACCTGCGCTGCATAAAAATTCGTTGCTCCTAAAATCAGTAACTTTTTCAAGAGTAAATTGTTCCGGAATATATCGAATCGATTCCAATTCAACTAATTGATTCTGCAATTCGGAATAAAACGCAGAAAGTCTCAGATTTACAATCTGCTTGAAGTTCCAGTCATAATAAAATGCAAAATCTAATACCGAAGATTTTCCTAAATCATAATCTGATTGAGTAACCAAATTTGTTACATTGCTAGAGTAACCTTCTTTATACCAAGTCCAATAATCTAGTAGTTCTCTATAAAATTTTTCAGAATAACTAAAATTCAGCCCAATAGAATTCCAGCGATCAACTTTGTATAAATTTTGTAATCCAACTCTGATACCGGAATCATTTTTGTATTTCGTCAACTGCAGATCAAAATTTTGAATTAATTTTGAAGTCGGTTTGAGAAGCAGCGACGCAAAAAATTTCCCAAACACAATGTGATTTATGTTCAATATCTCGGTTGTTGAAGGCACATTTTGTTCATAAATAAGACCCACAGTTAATTCGTAAAGATTTTGTCTCATGACTCCGTTTAATCTGGCATAATATTTTTCATGCTTCCAATCGAAATTTAAGTAACTCCAATTTTCCCGGAAGCCCAGCTCATTTTTGGTGAATGAAAAATCGTACTCCAAAGAAATTATTTTCGAAAAACTCAGTGATCCCGAAATACCTGATTGTAGATAATTTCGCATCGATGGAATTTCATTTTGGTAAGGATCAAAAAAATAGAAATCCGCATACTCACTTGAGCCAAAGTAAAAATTGCTTTTGCCAATTTTATAATCAAATCCAAGCAGCAGTGACGAAGAATTTAATCTGGACTTCTTATCGCCAATTGACAACCGCCCAACTCTTCTTTCAAGCTTCGGATCTGTAACAAAGTTTTCGTTTGATTTATAATTGGCGCTTAAGTACCAATTCTTGCCGCCGGCATCGATACCCCCACTAAGATCAAAATTTAATTTATCAACATTGTCAGTTTCATATGTTGTAAATTTATATGGCCCCGGATCACCGGTCTCATTTACAGCAGAATGAACACCTCTAATCGTAAAACCTTCCGGTACTTTTTTAGTATAGAAACGGATAACCCCGGTACTAGAATATTCCCCTTTGAACATTGAAGGAATTGAAGAATATATTACCGAATCAATTTGATCTAGAGAAATTGGCAACAAATTGAGTGAAAAGTGATCTAGTGAACTGAGTTCTATCAATTGATCGTTTAAGTAAATTTTTATTTTTTCCGGTGAGGAAAAATTAAATCTGTTCAACGGATTAGAAAAAGTTCCATCAATATTTTCGTAAGACCATCCATCCAAAAAATTAAGAAGATCGGCTATTGAAAAAATTCCTTTAGCCTTAATTTCTTTTTCTGTTAGTACTTGTTCAAAAAATAAATTGCTTTGTGCATAGACAGAAAAAGAGATAAAGAGCAGTAAAATTTTGATTAGTTTTGAAATCATTTAAGGAAATTCTCCAGCCACTTTGGTGTATCGATTGTGAAGTCAATCCCAGCTGAAATTAGTATTAAATCAATGTTATTTTTTGTGAAAATTTTTATTAGATCGATTTTTGAAAAAATCCCAACCTTGCCGGCAATTTGATATTTTATTTTAGCTCCGGTTGAAAAAGTTAGTTCACTCTCGGTTTTTTCAAATGCAGCAATTTGATCCGCATGAAAATACATAAACGAAGAACCTGCCGAAATACCAAACGAAGCAGAGAAATTATTGTAGAAATTTATAACTCCATTCCAACCAAGATAAAAATAAAAAATCTTAAAATTCGGATACTTTACTGAATTTCCTGTAAACGGAATAAAGATTAATCCGGTTTTTACTTCTCCAAAATAAAAAGGTGATTCTAAATTTCCTTCCAGAGAAAAATTGTTCTCCCAAAAATCATTTATAAGAGTTGAATTTCCTTGCTTAGCAGCAGATAGTGCGATAGTAATTTTTGAGAAAGGTTCGTTTTGAGAAAATAAATCCGTTGATGAAAAAAAAGAAATTGAAGAGAAAAAAAATAGAAATAATATTTTTTGATTTTTTCCCAAATATCAAACCTGACAAATAGATAAAAAAAAGGGGTTCATTTATATGAACCCCTCGAAAAAAGTATTAAATAATTTTAGTCAAGAACCTTAAATTCGATTCTACGGTTTAGAGCTCTACCTTCTGCAGTATCATTTGAAGCAATTGGAGCACTTTCACCGAATGATTTAATCGACAATCTATCGGCACTAATCCCTCTTGCAACTAAGTAATCTTTAACTGTTTGAGCTCTCTTTTCACCGAGAGTCATATTATAACTTTCTGAACCAACTGCATCTGTATGCCCTTGAATTTCAACTTTCAGATCAGGATTTGAAAGAAGAACTTGAGTTGCATGCCAGAGAATAGGATATGATTCTGTTTTCAAGCTGTATTTGTTAAAGTCGAATTTAACACCAACGAGCACCCAATTTTGTTTCTGTTCTTTCGGCACTTCAACTACAACTTCTTTAATAACTTCTCTAGGAATGTACTTCTTCACAATGTTTTCGATTCTTTCGTAATCAGTACCTTCCATATCTACGCTGATACCATCATACAATTGGCAAAGCTTTGAAGGCTCGCCTTGTCCGAAATAGTATTGTGCACCAACGTCGATTGTCAAATATGTAGTGGTGTTTGAACCAAATACACCTTGACGATTGTTGTTTAAGATTCCTTCAACCTTCGAGGAAGTGTTGTGCCAAGTCAATTCAGTTGAAAGTTTCCAATCTACACCTAAAGACCAGTTAACACCCAAACCGGCATTCCACTTGAAATCTGTTGCAGCCTTTGCGTAATTGTTCTGAATTCCATCCCAATCAGGATCAACATGTGCAACCCCTCCGCCTACGAAGAGATATGGACTTACAGATTCGCAAGGAACAAAATGGTAGATGAAATCAACATCTCCCATCAAAATAGTTGTAGTGATATCTTCTGTTTCACTTGGTACAACTGTTCCGTTATCATATAAGAACCAACCACCGGGAACACGTCCGTTCAGGCTGAGGTAGTAACCTTTTAATCGCATTGAAACACTTTCGGTAAAATTTCTTTGTAATGAAAGAAATCCACCATAGTTATCTTCCACAGGACGAAGATCGCTGCTGAAATATCTTGGATATGCAAAACCAAATCCTACCGACCAGCTATCTTTAGCTAATTGAGCGGATACGGTAGAAAATGTACTGAATAACAACAAAGCGGCAAAAAACGTAATGAGTTTTTTCATAACGCCCTCTCTATTAATGAATAATAAGTAATTAATATTTTCAATCGAATGTTATTTAACAAAATGAAAGCTAAAAATCAACAAATTTCGAGAAAATTAAGTTTAACTAATGTATTATAATTATCGACAAAAACAACTCATATTTTTATTTTCGAGCAAAATTATATATTTTTAACGTTCTGAAAAAAATCATTTTTTTGATGAAAATCGGGGTGTAGCGCAGCCCGGTAGCGCGCTTCGTTCGGGACGAAGAGGTCGTAGGTTCAAATCCTATCACCCCGACACAATATTATCGTTCAAAAATAATTAAAATGGCAAAAAATTTTTCATTCGATATTGTTTCTCAAATTGATCTTCAAGAGGTTGATAACGCCGTAAATCAGGCAAAAAAAGAGGTTCAACAGCGATATGATCTAAAAGATTCAAAAACGGAAATCGAATTGAACAAAAAAGAAAATGTGATTAGCATCATTTCTAAAGATGATTATTCCTTAAAAGCATCAATAGACATTCTTCAATCAAAATTTCTTAAACGAGGAATTTCCCTAAAAGCTATGAACCCATCCGAACCTGAAACAACTTCACAGGGAAGACTCAAAATTACAATCTCCCTTCAATCAGGAATTTCAAAGGAAAATGCAAAGAAAATTACAAAACTCATTAAAGATTTAGGTATTAAAATCAATTCGCAAATAATGGATGAACAAGTTAGAGTACAAGGACCAAACAAAGATGATTTACAAACTGTTATCAATACAGTCAAATCTGCTGATCTAGATTTCCCCGTCCAATTTACTAACTATAAATAATTAATCTTCGCAAAGTATTCCTAATTTTCGATTTTCATTTTTCTTATATTATTTTCACAAATTCAAAAAACCGAGGCGGAAATGAAAAATTTAACTATTGGACTTTTCGTATCACTACTAATTTGTTCACAAATCCCTGCGCAAGATTATTCCCCGGAATTAATTAAGAACAGAAGTGTTATGGAATTGACAGAAATGGTTTTTCAGTACAAATTTGGTGAACCCGAACAAACTGGAATTACAACATTAAATTTAAAATTTGATTCAAATGGAAATATACTCGAAGAAATAAAATATTCGTCCGACGGAAGTTTTGAATCAAAAACTGTTATTGGAAGAGATGCTTTAGGAAATGTCACAAGTGTGCAAGAATTAGATTCGGACGGAGATATAAAAAGCAAAAAAGAGATGGATTATAACGGTAATCTTGTTACTGAAACAAGTATCTTTAACTCTTACGGTGATTTAGAGGAAAAGTGGGTTCATTCATACAATCAAATGGATCTAATTGAATCATTAACAAAATTTGATGTGGACGGAAGTATAATTGCTAAAATTGCTTATGAGTATGATGATGATAAAAATTTACTTAAAGAAGTAAATTACAATCGTGACGGTGAACCAGATTCCAAAATAGCATTCGAATATGAGAATGGGAAAAAAGTGAAAGAGATTCAATACGATTCTTACGGTGAGATAAATTACAAAAAAACATTTGCCTATGATGCTTCCGGAAATCTGACAGAGTACATTCTTTACGACGAGTACGGTGATATTGATGAGAAGGAAATTTATTCATTCTCCCCGAATGGAAAACTTATCGAACAAACTAAGTACGACGATGATGGAAAAATTGAATCCAGCAAAAAATTTGAGTACTTCGATAACGGCAATTTAAAATCTGAAACTTACTACGAAGGGAACGATTTGACTTTAGTTGTTGAATATCTATATGATGGGGATTATTTAGCAGCCATTATAAAGGATGATAAAGAAATGGACAATTATACGAAAACTGAGTTGGTTTATGAGGACGGACTATTAACGAAAAAAATCATTTATGATAAACTTCACGAACCTAAACAGCTTATTTCAATCGAATACAAGTAATGTTAAGCCCGGTTTATACCGGGTTTTCTTTTGCTTGTAGTACCAGATCTGCTATTTCTCTAAAAATTCCTTCTCCACCATTTTTTGAGGAAACATAATTTACTGTTTCCTTAACCTTTTTTACTGCATCATTGGGACAAGTTGAAAAACCAACTGATCTAAGAAGTTCGATGTCGTTCACATCATCACCTATAAAAACAGCTTGTGAAAGATTAAGTCCGTAGCCGGCACAAATTTCTTCCGCTTTTGATTTTTTGTCCCATTCACCTATCACTGCAAAATCCATCTTTATTCTTTCTGCTCGAGTTTGAATAATTTTTGATTTATCCGTCGAAATTATTCCGCAATAAATTTTCGCTTCTCTAAGCAGATTAACAGCCATTCCGTCTTTTACATTAAATTTTTTAAAAGTCAAACCTTCCTCTGTATAATACAGTCCTCCATCTGTCAAAACTCCATCAACATCGGAAAAAATTATCCTGATTTCTCTAAGAATTTCAAAATATTTTTGTGTAATTGATCGCAAATTGAACCCCGGCAAATTTTATCCAAAAATTGTACTTACTTACCCTAATAAAAAGAGCTGATATATAATTTTGTGAGAAAAATCACATATTTGCTATAATTTATCGATTTTTAACGGTTTTTCCCAAGCAAGAATTAACAAAAAAATTATTGTGAGTTTCGTCAAACATTTCATATATTTAATCCGTCAATGCAAAAATTGTTCTCTCAACCCTAAGTAAAAATAAAAAATACAATAAGAAAAAAGCCTTGAACAATCACTTTTTGCAAATAGGTTCTATAAGAAACAAATCCTACTCCGATCAATTTACAAATTTATCCAATATTAAATTTTTATTAAGATCCTTCTCAAAGTGGAATGGATTAAGTAATAATTATATTTTAACCAAACAAAATAAACTAATTTATTAACCAACAAAGGGATGCCCTATGTCTAAAATCTACAAAAGCTTGGTACTTGCTTTACTGTTAGTTTCAACCGCTTTGTATGCTCAAACATACACCATAAGCGGAAAGGTAACAGACAGTAGAACAGGTGATGCACTGATTGGTGCAAACTTGTATCTGCAAGGAACAACATTTGGTGCAGCTTCCACAGAAGGAGGCGACTATGAAATCAAGGCGCCAAAGGGTCGTTATACTTTGGTTTGCAGCTACATTGGTTTTGAAACAAAATCGGTTGAAGTTAATTTGACAGGTGATCAAACCTTTAATTTCAATCTTGATGACTACGAATTCTCTCTCTCCGTTGAAGTAATAGCCAACAGAGCAAAAGAGAGAGAAACTCCGGTTGCTTTTACCAACGTTGATAAAAAGCAAATGGAATTTACTCTCGGTTCAAGAGATATTCCGATGGTCCTTAACACAACTCCATCTGTTTATGCAACAGAACAAGGTGGTGGAGCTGGCGATGCAAGAGTTAACGTCCGCGGTTTTGACCAAAGAAACGTTGCTATCATGATCAACGGTGTGCCGATAAACGATATGGAAAACGGTTGGGTTTATTGGTCAAACTGGGATGGTCTTAGTGATGCTACTTCTTCAATTCAGGTTCAAAGAGGATTAAGTGCCGTTAACCTCGCAACTCCTTCAATCGGGGGTACAATGAACGTTATCTCCGATCCTACTCAACAAAGAGCTTCGATGTTCTTTAAAACCGAAACCGGAACAGGAAATTTTTCAAAACAATCAGTTTTTGCTCACACCGGTTTAGTTGACGAAACATTTGCTTTGAGCGTTGGTCTTGTAAAAAAGACAGGCGACGGAATTGCTCAAGGTACTTATACAGATGCTTGGTCATATTATCTTGGCGCTGCTTATCAGTTGAACAAAACAAATAGACTTGAACTTTACGCTATGGGAGCTCCGCAGCGTCACGGTCAAAGATCTTACAAATTGAATGCTGCTTCTTACAGCCATGAATTAGCAAGAGATTTAGGATTCTCCGAACAAGTTTTACAGGATCCTAAATTCCAGGAATTGGGTATTAACTTCAACCCTAACTGGAACGGTGCGCCATCTTGGTATCAAGGTAAAGAATATTACGAAGAATATTGGAATACACCGATTTCCGATCGTCATGATCCTAATAATATTTGGGAAAGAGAAAATTACTACCACAAACCTCTCGTAAACTTTAACTGGTATTCACAATTCAGTGAAGATTTCTCACTCTACACAACTGCTTATTGGTCAGGCGGTAAGGGCGGCGGTTCCGGAACTTACGGAAGTATGGTTTGGGATTATACAAACAAACAGAGAGTTGCCGACTGGTACGGTACAATTACACGAAATATGAACAACTCTCAACTGCTTGATTTGAATGGCGATGGCGACAGCACTTCCTACAGAGTTGCACGCGGTATTATGAGAAACTCTGTTAATCAGCAGTGGACAGTCGGTGCTATTTCAAAAGCATACTATAAAGTTGATCAAGACCTTACTTTATCATTTGGTGCTGATTGGCGTCTTGCTGAAATAGATCATTACAGAGAAGTTCGTGACCTTCTCGGCGGTGACGTTTTTAAAGAATTCGATGGAAATAATGAATTCGTCACAAATCCGAATGATCTTTATGTAAGGCTCGGTGACAAAATAAACTATGACAATACCAACACAGTAAATTGGTTGGGTGGTTATGTTCAAGGTGAATATACTGCCGATAGATTTACTTTTTATGCAACAGCAGGTTATTCGATAATTAAATACGATTTTGTTGATCACTTCAAGAAAGCTGATGACGGTAGTGAACGTCAAATCGAAACAGATTGGATAGGCGGATATCAGTTCAAAGGTGGCGCAAGTTTCCGCGTAACACCTGAAACTGATGTTTATGCAAACTTTGGTTATGTTTCTAAAGTGCCGATATTCGACCAAGTAATCGACGACGTTAACAGCGTGAAAATCGAAGACCCTAAGAATGAAAAATTCTTATCAGGTGAGATTGGCGCTAACTTTAGATTGTTGGACAATATGCTCAATATTAAATCGAACGTTT
>JAGFIY010000159.1 GCA_024103215.1 Melioribacteraceae bacterium
ACATCATCAAGAAAAATTGCCTTTTGATGAACCAACATTAACCGCACTGAATAAGGGAGATATTCGTTATGCAATTACAAAGATTGATTCCTTAATGACTGTCTATCCGGAAAATGATTATCTAAGATATTTTTACGGAACTATTCTCATCAACAACGGCAGTGAAAAAGTTATTAATCTAATTGATACACTAAAAAGTCACGGGGACACGGTTTATTCAGGATTATTAGAACTGCACATCGATATAATGATTGGCGATAAAAGCGCAAAAGCAAAACTTGAACGCAAATTAAAAGAATACCCAAACAACAATGAATTAATACTTTTAGATTGGATTGCAAGACTTGATAACGGTGAGTTTGAATATGCTGAAAGCACGCTGAATGAAATTCGAAAATTAACACCACTTAAATATCTTCCACTTCTCGCAATTTATTATCATTCTTACGATAGAGATTATAAAACTGCTTTGAAATATTTATCAGTGCTGCGGAATGAGTCTATCTTTAAAATGGACAAGGATTTCAAGCGGCTTTCTTTTTTGCAAGACAGAAACATTCATTACGGTTTCGATTCGTCGTTCACGGTTAAGTACGAACATTGCGGTGCTCAACCCGGAATGCAATTTTTAACCGGAAATGGCATATCTCTGAAAATGGGCTTCGATACCAGAACAAACGGATATGGATTTACAATTCATAAAAAATCTCTTGGTGATTGTCTGGAAGGAAAACAATTTTATAATATTGAAAAAGGTATTCAATATAATTATATGAGTGGGCCTGCTGATGTAACCGGTAAACTTGTTAATTTTAAGATTCCCTATGTCGAAAATTTCTTGGTGGAATATTTTGACGGCGGCTTGACAATTGCTGACGGGGTTTTCTCTCCTTTGTTATTTAATGCTGCTGTTACAATCAACTCAAAGGATGAAATTGTTACGATTCACAACAAAGAATCCCTTGCAAAATACATTAACGGTTTATCACAAGAAGATTATACTGTCGTGCCCTATAGGGTGAGAAAAGGATGGATGTTTGTTCCTTGCGAAATACACGGTAAAAAAGTTGAGATGATTGTTGAGACGGGTTCGCGAGACGTTAACTTCAATGCTCTTGCTGTTAAAAGATTGGGAATTGAAACATACGAGAGTTCACTAAAATGGAGAGGGGAAGATTACCCGGTTACAAAACTAGATACGGAAATAAAAATCGGGAACTTTACTTACACGGTCACCGGCGGACTTAAATCAAAATTTGTTTTAGGTAATTTGGGATATGGACTAGGAACCGCAGGGGATATCGGTCCGGATTTTATAAGAAACTACATCTTTACGATAGATCCTTTCAACAGTCAAATAATTTTAGAAAAATATTAATTGTAGAGACACAGCAATGCCGTGTCTCTACTAAACACAGTGTATTACTTCGTTGAGTGAAGCCCAACTCTGTTACCGGCGATATCTTTGAAATGTCCGATTAATATTTTCCACTGAAATTTAATTTTTGAACCACAGACTTCATGACGGGGACGGAACACACTTTTATAAAATAAAATGTTTTAATGACCCGATTAACGATTATTATTGCTTAGTACTAAATAGATTTCTATCTTTTCGCAACTGATTCAGAATATATTATCTGAATAAAGTGCTTAACTGAAATTTTTGCTTCAGAAAAATATCTTTTTATATCTTATAATTTCAAACAAAAAGGAAGCATATGTCCTCAAACATTGAAAGGAAATCCACACTTAAAAAGATAATCTCATTCTTTACTCCTCCGTCAAATTGGCGATTCCCTGTGATAATACTTCTTGGAATTTTAGTTGGATTAGGCGCACACATATTTATTGTTTCTAATGCTGTATCATATTTGTCAGATGATCCAAATGCATGCATCAACTGTCACGTTATGACACCACAATACGCCACATGGCAAAAAAGCAGTCACGCAAGAGTAGCTACATGCAACGATTGTCATGTTCCTCAAGATCATTTTGTGAGGACATACTACTTCAAAGCTATGGACGGATTAAGACACGCAACTATGTTTACGTTTAGGCTCGAACCGCAAGTAATAAGAATTAAAGATGCGGGCAGAAATGCTGTGCAGGAAAATTGTATTCGATGTCATTCAAACCAAATTCATCCGATTGCCTTGAGAGCAATTAACAATCGAAATGTTGAGGATCAAAGACCCGGTGTCTGCTGGGATTGTCATAGAGAAGTTCCTCACGGAAGAGTCGGTAGTTTATCATCTACGCCCTATGCACAAGTTCCGGATTATAAACCTATTATGTCCGACTGGCTCGAAAAGTTTTTTAATGAAAACAAATAATTTAAATCAAATAAAGGTAAAATATGAAATCAATTCAAGAAAGAATCAGAGAGAAACCTTGGCTGGGCTGGGTATTGTTTTTCGTTACGGTAATCGTAGTGTTTTTAATTGGATTGTTGGCTTCATCAATAATTGAACGCCGCAGCGAAGCACTTACTCTTCAGACAGTAAAACCATTGCCTGAATGGGAACCGCGCAACGAAATATGGGGCGAAAACTACCCCCGCGAATATGAAACTTATCTTAAAACTTTGGATACTACATTCGCAAGCAAATATGGAGGATCTGCTTTTATCGATTATTTGGAAAAATATCCAGAGCTTGTTGTAATGTGGGCTGGTTATAGTTTTTCAAAAGAGTATAATCAAGGGAGAGGTCATGCTCACGCAATTGAGGATATAAGAAATATTTTGAGAACCGGGGGCAACAAAGTGAAACCAATGCCCGCAACCTGCTGGAGTTGTAAAAGCACCGATGTACCGCGAGTGATGGCCGAAAAAGGAATAGCTGAATTTTATTCGGGAAATTGGTTCGATAAAGGACACGATATTATTAATCCGATCGGCTGCCAGGACTGTCACGACCCTAAAACAATGAATCTCAGAATTACTCGTCCAGCATTGATAGAAGCAATCGAACGGCAGGGAAAATCACTAAAAGATTTTTCGCATAACCAAATGAGAAGTCTTGTCTGCGCTCAATGTCATGTGGAATATTATTTTAAAGAAGATCCCGAAAACTATTTGACCTTCCCCTGGGATAACGGGTTCAGTGCAGATGCAATGGAAGAATATTATGACAATCTCGATTTTACCGATTGGACACATTCACTTAGCAAAACTCCGATGCTTAAAGCACAGCATCCCGATTATGAATTATTCATGACCGGAACTCATGCAGAACAAGGAGTTTCTTGCGCTGATTGTCATATGCCTTATAAAACAGAAGGTGGAGTTAAATTTACGGATCATCATATTCAATCACCGTTGAATAATATTGCAAATTCATGCTTTAATTGCCACCGCGATGAAACCGAACAGTTAATCAGGATGGTTTACAGTCGGCAGGATAGAATAATGGAACTCCGCAGTATGCTTGAGGAAGCTCTAGCTGCAGCCCACATTGAAGCGAAAACCGCTTGGGATAACGGAGCTGTTCAAAGTGAAATGTATAGAGCTCAAGAATTAATAAGACATGCTCAATGGAGATGGGACTGGGTTGCCGCAGCAAATGCAGCAGGATTTCATTCCCCTGATGAGGCTCTTCGTGTTTTGGGTACCGGTATTCAAAAAGCCGAGCAGGCAAGAAAGGAATTAGCATTAGTGCTTGTAAAGTACGGAGTGAGTTACCCGATCCAAATGCCTGATATTTCAACCAAAGAAAAAGCACAGCAGTATATCGGATTAGATATGGAAATGCTGAGTGCCGATAAGGAAGAATTTTTGAAAACGACGGCGGTTGAATGGGACAAAAAAGCAAAAGAAAGACAAGGTACTTTGAAAAAATATTGAGATGTTTTTAATATTATTTTTTAGTCCCCGCATCAGAATCAATTGCGGGGATTTTTTTTGCGTAGAATAGAGTTCACATTAGTGAACTGATAAAATTGCTGAGTTTTTAAGATTCCCTAAATCTTGAAGATTTGTCTGCCGAAGGTATGATTGTGGGAATCTATTGTGTGCATTCAATTTTCCCTCGAAACTTTAATCATTATTCCTTAAGTTTAAGCTAAACCGATAAATCACAAAAATGAACAAAAACTTTCATTCTAAAAACAATTCCAAATCACTGATCACTGATTACAGATCA
>JAGFIY010000167.1 GCA_024103215.1 Melioribacteraceae bacterium
GGATCGTCAATTTCATATCCGGAAATAGTTTTTACGACCATCCCTCTTTCAAGTAACCTTTTCACACTGCTATACGAAGTGCTGGTTGCACCTGTATTATATTGTTTAGAAAATTCATCCGACAGAGGTGAATAATCAGAAAATGACATACCTATCAATATTTTCATATCAATATTATTCAATGTATTCCATAGTCGTTCATAATCTACATCATGGTGTTCAATTATTTCAGTAATCGCAGACTGTACCGGATCTTTTATTCCAGTATTACGGTTTATCAATTCCCAAACAGTAAATGCGAGCTGCTGTGTATAATAAGGATGGCATTTAGTTACATCAATAATTTCTTTTGAAATACTATCGTATTCCCCGGTTTTCTTTTTAAAATTCTTTTTAAGGAATTTCAAAAATTCAGTTTCGGGAATTTTAGCAAGCGAAAGCAAAAAACCAAAATGATAAAATGAAGACTTTTTCTTTTCAAAGATATCTCTAATTAATGATTCGCTGCTGCCGAGAAAAACGTAATTAATGTTTTTATGATGCTGCAATATCGATCTTAATTTCTTGTCAAAATCTTTTCTAATTCTTTTGATTTCTTGAAATTCATCAAACACAACAATCGGTTTTATATCTTTATGCGAAAGTTTTTCGATCAATTCAAAGACATCTTCAATTATTGCTTGTTCAGATGATGATGCTCTAAATGAAATATCGATTTCATTAGTAATAGGATTTAAACTTACCGAAGGAATCACTCTAAAGTTTTTAATAAAATTTCTAATTTTTTGTGCCGGGTAAGTTTTGTATATCCGTTTTAGTAACTGAGCCGAAAAATCTTCAGGACCGGTAATTAATTGGAGGTCAAGTGTAAAATTTGGTCGATCTATGCTCTTTATTACTTTGTTTATCAAACTTGTTTTACCGTATCTTCGCGGACTGATTATAATTAAATGATTTTCACTATCTAATATTGATTTAACTTTACTTAACTCATCCTCACGGTCTGTAAAGAAGGGCTCTTCTACAACTGTTCCAAATTTAAAGGGATTTTTCATCTTTGCGATATTTTTCGTTGCGAATATTTTCGGAAGTAATATACTTCATTAGCACAATAAAATCAATCTACTCCGATTTGCGATGAAGCGGGCTCAGCGGATTAATTGGTGGCAAATCTTCTTATATGAAAAGAAAATTAAAAACTAATCAATTCCAATCTATAAACCAGTTAAGTCAAAATACTATATTATTTTAATCAGAGCATGAGACCTTACATATAGAAAGTGACTTTTTAATTAAATCGATAAATTAAGCACAAACTCAAAATCCTTTTGAAAATATTGTACTCGTCATAAGCATTGACATATTATTTAATTTGCTTGTTCTTTTCTTAGCGTAAGAAAAGAACCAAAAGAAACAGCACTTAAAAAGAATTGCTAAAATTTTCTTTCCACTCCATTGCGACAAAATAACTCGTTCCGCTAAAAGACAGCGGAACTCAAACAGATTTTGTCGCGGTCATTTCGTTCCAAGAAAATTTCTTAACCCGCCTAAAAAACGTCGGGCAGGCGCAATTCTTTTAATGTGCAAAAACCTGAACCAATTAATTTTTAATTTGATAACCGATGTAATTAGAGTTACTTAACACTAAGGAATAGGTCAACATTTAAGGATTATTATTTTTGCCACCTTTTTTGTGGTTGTACCATGAAGCGCCCCATCCTTTGTCGCGGCTTCGGCAGGCAAGTTCGGCGGACTCTGCTGCATACTTCTTAATCCGGATAAACAGAAACCAAATATTCGAACTGTTTTCGGATTTCGATTATTATAATAACTCACCTGTATCCTCTCTTGGCAAGAGAGGAAAATTTGATGAAATCCGAAAACTTGCATTTTCATTCTTTATTCCCCTATTAACTCTCTGCTTAAATTTCTTTTCCAACTTGAGCAGAATTTGATACTTAAGTTTTTACTACTTACTTACTTTATTTATGCTGAGCCCCGTCGAAGAATACTTTTTACTGCCTGCCCGGTCTTTCGATGAATTAACTTTTCTCTTTTTACCCGCCTTCGTTAAAACTTCCTCCTTCGTCTAAGAAACGACTTCGGCGGACAGGTCGAACGCCCTCCTTCGCTGAAGCTGCGGAGGGTGAAGCTGAATGGAGATAATCCGCAAATGACAGAAATGAGTAGTTTTGTGATTTAAGTGTTTCTAATAGAGTTTTGTATGTGGTTTGGGTGAAGTCCATAATTTAAAAATGATTAAATATAAAAGTAGTAGGACAAATGGAAATAATTTTTAAGCATTAATTCTAAAATGAGATAAACAATGCTTAGGAGTATATTTCCTCGCCTGATCGGATAATTTCAGAAGCGAATGGATCGGATTCATTAAAATCCGAGATCAAAAAAGGATGCGGTTCAATTATTTCATTAAACTCACGAGCCGCTTTTAGAAGTTCCAGCCGTGTTTCAAATCTATCTTTACGATAATATTTTAATATCACGGCTAAATCAATATCACTATCTCTGTTTTGTTTACTTCTTGCATAAGAACCAAATAAAATAACCTTCTCTACCGGTATTCCAAGCTTTAGTAAATTTGTATAATATTGTTTACAAATGCTTTCTATTTCTTTAGTTGATCTAACAGCCATTCACGTAATTCCTTAATTTTA
>JAGFIY010000173.1 GCA_024103215.1 Melioribacteraceae bacterium
CAAAATTTTCAATTTTTTTGAGATTTTGTTTGGCTGAATTTAGTTGAGCTTCTGCAATTGTTAATCTTGTTTGAGCGTCATCGTATTGCTTCTTTGTAACAGATTGGTTGTTGAAAAGATTTTCGATCCGTTCAAAATCGCTTTTAGCGGATTGATAATTTGCTTCGGCTTGATTTAAGGCTTCTGCTACTTGACTTTTATCCTCGCTTCTCGCTCCTTTTTTGAGCAAATCATATTTCGCTTTTGCAAGGTCCCTTTGTGCTTCTGCTTGATTTAATTGGAGAATGTAAGTTTCGGGATCAATAATAATAAGAGTGTCCCCAACACCAACCCCGTTTCCTTCCTCTTGAACGATTTTCTCAACAGTTCCAGCCACTTGGGAACTTAGAACGATGTTGGTAGTTTCTGCGCTGCCGCTCAATTCAATTTTATTGGTAAGACTATCAGATGAACAACTGTTCACAAAGAAAATCAAGACTAGAAGTGCTGTAATTCTATTCATTTTTATTTTCCGATAAATAATTTTTAAAAACTTTATTTCCCTTTCTAGTCAAAATTCCCGACGTAATGATTGTAAGCACACTTGTCCCGGCTTTTTCAATCGACATATTATTGTTCATAATAAACTTCGGGTTCGCTACTCCTCTGATCGAGGATAAGTAAATAGCCATTATCAAATTCACCGGATATTCCTTAATATAACCCTCGTTTTGTCCTTGAATTATCAACTCGGTCAGGTTTTTGTTTATCATATTCTCTCTAAAATCTTCGAGATTCGCCCAGAGATGGGGGTAATGAATGCTCAAATCATTAAGCCACTTTTCGCTGATAGAAATAAAACGACGAGAGATAAACTCAATTAATCTGTATAGTTTTTCCGGCGAAGTGCCGTCCGATTTGACAATATCCTGGACTGCATCGGCAATTTTTGTCGTTACACTTTCTACAACATTCTGAATTATTTCATCCTTCGAATCAAAATACTTATAGAAAGTTTTTTTACTTATTCTTAACTCTTTTGCTAAATGATCCAAACTTATATCCCAAAATCCAAGTTGGGTGAATTTAGTTTCGCAAAACTCGAGTATTTTTTGTTTTTGCATCTATTTAATCCCAAGAAACTAATTCTGGTTTTTTTAGTTTCTAATTTAACACAAGGAAACTAAATTGTCAAGTCGGAGTTCCCTTAATTATTAAATTATTTTCTTGCCGATGAATCGAATAATCTCCGTATTGCCATTGTGATGACTTCCCTCAGCGAGATGCACAGAAGTTTTTGATAATTCCACAAAATCGAGGTCAATAAAATCGTTGATAATATCTTCGAGTGTATACAGAAGATCGGTATTTTGGGGTCCGCCCGTGTTATTATTTATTTGAGATTTTTCAAAAGCTTCAAGTAGAACAATGCCGTCATTTCTGAGAGATCTAATAATTTTCTGATGTAACTCGGCTCTTTCGCTTTCTTGGAGATGTAGATAAATAAGTGCTACAAGATCGTATTTCTGTTCCTCAAAATGATAATTTCGAACATCTGCTAATTGATAATTAATTTTTACATTTTTTTCGGAAGCAAGTTTTAGTGCTTTTTCCATCGCCACGCTGCTTGAATCCAGAGCATCAACATACCAGCCACGTTCCGCCGCAAACACAGAATTTCTTCCTTCCCCTTCTCCCACGAATAGAACTTTCCCCGGTGTGAGCAGCTCTAAGGTTTCTTGTAAAAATTTGTTTGGCTCTTTTCCGTAAATATATTCCTCAACTGAGTACCTATTATTCCAAAAATTGTTCATTTGTTGATCTGCCTTAAGAAAATAATTGAATATTATGCCGATATTTACAAATAAACTTAGCAAAGTGTACTGCATATTTCAATCTCGGGTGGTAAAGTATGATTTTAACTTTAATAATCTTTCATTGCAAATGAAATGAATTAAATTATTTTTTTTAATAACTTTGTTTTAGTCAAAAGGAAATTGGAATGGTTGATGCAAAAAGAATCATTGTCGTAGGTGACAGGCTGCTAGTTAAGCCTGAAGAGGAACTCGAAAAAACAGGAAGCGGACTTTACCTTCCTCCCGGAGTCTCCCAAAGGGAAAAAGTACAGGGAGGATATGTGCTTAAAGTTGGTCCCGGTTATCCGGTTGCATCCCCCTCGGAATCAGAGCCATGGAAAGATGAGAGTCAAACAAAATATATTCCACTTCAAGCCAAGGAAGGAGATTTTGCCCTATTTTTAAGAAAAGATGCAATTGAAATCGAGCTCGAAAAGAAAAAGCTTGTAATCATCACACAATCTGCACTTCTGTTGCTTATAAGAGACGATGAACTTCTCGAATTATAACTATTCCGCAAAATATTCTAATAATGAAAGGAAAGAATGAATAATATAGAAATTCAGTTGAATGATTTTATACAAAATTTTGAAGCTCGTGTAAAAGAACTTGCGAGTAACGCACATCTCGCTTATTATAATGCTTCAATAAGCGGGAAACCGGAAGATTACAATTACGCTTCGAAACTGCAACTTGATCTCGAAAAAACATTTGCAGATAAATCTGATTTTAAACTTCTAAAAGAGTTTAAGAAATCACAGAAAATTGAAGAACCATTTTTAAAACGACAGCTCTCTTTGCTGTATAATGCTTATGCCGGTAATCAAATCGAAGAAACTCTGCTTGAAGAAATAATCGGCCTCTCAACAAAAATTGAACAAAAGTTTTCTACATTCCGGGCGCCGCTTGAATCTAAAGAATTGACTGACAACGAAATCGATAAAATTCTTGACGAATCAACTGACAATGAGGAACTGGAAAAAGTTTGGAATGCAAGCAAACTTGTCGGCGAGGAAGTGTATGAAGACGTGATCAAACTCGTAAAGCTGAGGAACAAAGCTGCTAAGCAGCTAGGTTATACAAACTACCATGAAATGAGTCTGCTGCTCTCCGAACAAAACGTTGAAGAAATTAAATTATTGTTCGATAAGCTTGATGATTTAACAAAGTCAGAATTTTCTAAACTAAAAGGTGAAATGGACCTATATTTAAGCAGGCACTACAATATAGACAAAGATGAGCTTATGCCATGGAATTATCAGGATAAGTTTTTTCAGCAAGGACCTGCTATTTACGATTTAAATATCGACAGTCTATTTGAGAAAAATGATATTGAAAAAATCACAAATGATTACTTCAGCGGAATTAACCTTGATATAAATGATATCCTTGAAAAAAGTGATCTTTACGAAAAACATGGGAAATATCAGCACGCCTACTGTACAAATATTAATCGTGAAGGCGATGTAAGAGTTGTATGCAACATAAAACCAAACAGTAGATGGATGAGCACGATGCTGCATGAATACGGTCACGCCGCTTATGAAAAATTTATTTCCCGGAAAATTCCATGGCTTTTGCGAGAACCTGCTCATATCTTTACAACAGAAGCAATTGCTATGCTTTTCGGAAGACTTATTTATAATCCCTACTGGCTTCGCACTCAAATAGACGCTGAAGTAAATGAGATAAAAAATGTTGTAAACTCAGGCTATAAGGCACTGAAATTGGAACAACTTATTTTTTCAAGATGGGTACAGGTTGTTTTTAGATTTGAACGTGAGCTTTACTCTAATCCGGATCAAGATCTAAACAAGTTGTGGTGGACACTTGTTGAAAAATATCAACAGCTCAAAAAACCGCAAGGAAGAAACAAACCTGACTGGGCAGCAAAAATACACATTGCTCTCTATCCTGCTTACTATCATAATTATATACTTGGCGAACTGCTTGCTTCGCAGCTTCATTATTATATCTGCGAAAAAGTTCTTAAGGTTAATCCGAACGAAACAAGTTTCAGCAATGATGAACGAATCGGCGGATATTTGAAACACCTTTACTTTTCATACGGTTCAACACTTCATTGGAGCGACCTGATTAAGCACGCAACTGGTGAGGAACTTTCGCCCAAGTATTATGCAAAACAATTTGTGAACTCACAGTAATTTAATGAATAAGCAAAATTTAAATTTACACGGCTTTTTACTCGAACTAAAAATACCGGTTATCTTCGTTGTTCTTATCTGGATCATTTACTTAACCGGATTTCTTATTGACATCCCCATTTCAATTTTTGGGCTGAAGCCGGGATCCTTAATCGGATTGACAGGAATTTTAACATCTCCTTTGATTCACGGGAGTTTCGATCACTTGTTCTCAAACACAGTACCGTTGCTTGTACTGGGTTACGGATTGTTTTCATTTTATAAAACTTCTTCGCTAAAAGTATTTTTTCTTATTTATTTTTTATCCGGAATAACAGTGTGGTTTATCGGAAGACCATCTTATCACATCGGGGCAAGCGGAGTAATTTACGGTATGGCATCTTTTATCTTTTTCAGCGGAATTATTAGAAGGGATAAACGAGCCATTGCACTCTCACTTCTTACCACATTTCTTTACGGAGGATTAATTTGGGGAATTCTACCGATCGAAAGGGGAATAAGCTGGGAAGGTCATCTTGCTGGAGGATTTTGGGGATTCGTTTTATCAATCATTTTTCGAAAGAAAGACAAATACATTCAATATGAGTGGGAAGAAGATGACGATAACGATATTCCCCCCGATAAACTTGAGATAAAGTGGGATTAAGATTTTTTGATTACATATAAAATTATTCTGCAATATCCGCAAGCGAACTGAAATCTGGATCGAAAAGACGTTTATAAGTCCTCATCGCGAAAGCATCTGTCATTCCCGACATATAATCACATACTAATCTTGCGCGGGTTAATTTATCATGCTCTTTTCTAATTATCTTATCTGAAAAATCCGGAAGAAGTTTTGCAGATTTAACATCTTTAACATAGTTGTTTACGAAAAGTTTAAAGATTCTTTTTAACATTTCATGTCCTTTGTTTTCAATCTGATGAAGATGTGATGATTGAAACACAAGCTCAACGGAAATTCTTTTATAAAATTGGGCTTTCTCTAAAACTCGGTTATCAATTACTAATTTATATTTATAGCGGTTTGTCAAATCGTCCATAAAAGTTTTTCTTTCCTTCAAACTGCAGGACTGAATAAACTCTCCAATCTGCGAACCGAACTGCGCTTTATAATTTCCTGCTTTAATCCATTCAATAATTTGATTCAGGTATTCATTCTGCTTGGCAGAAATGTTTTGAGAATTTTCTTCCTGCCATTTTACGATTTTTGCAATGTTTATAAATCCGATTGAAATGCTGTCGACAATATCATTTATCGCATAAGCCGTATCATCTGCCCAATCCATTATTTGACATTCAATTGTTTTGAACTTGTTTAAAGCTTCCGGATCGGAAAGTTCTTTCTGTATATCTTTCCCGCCGAAAACAAAATTTAAGATCTCCTTTTGAGAATCGTAAAGAAAGTGATTTAGTGGTTTTTCGAATTGTGAGAAAATAGCTTTGTATTTTAAAACAGCGTCGACTAATGCTCTTACCGGATTCATTCCTTTCCTCGTTCCGCTGCGCCTATAAAAAACTTCTGTAAGCAGCCGTAACGTTTGAGCGTTTCCTTCAAAACCGCCGTATTTCATCATGAGAGAGTTAATAGTTCTCTCGCCGGCATGTCCAAATGGCGGATGACCCAAATCATGTGCAAGACAGGCTGCTTCAACCAAATCGGGATCTATAAAATAATCGTCGCTTAATACCGAATTTTCACATTTCAAAAGATAGCTGCAAATAGATCTTCCGATTTGTGCAACTTCAATTGAATGGGTTAGACGAGTTCTGTAAAAATCGCTTTCACCGGGGAGAAAAACCTGCGTTTTACCCTGAAGTCTGCGGAATTCCGAAGAGTGAATAATTCTATCCCGGTCAATTTGAAACGGAGTTCTGTAATCGCTTTCACGTTTGCTTTGAGTTAATCTTTCAAAATCAAAAGAGTTGTAGAAATTATTTATCAACCTTTCCTCATTAAATCAGATTTAATGGAGTAAAATTAAGTAAAAAAATCAATAAAGCGGGATTCTAGAATAAAAAACAGTCCGCCGGGTATTGCGGACTGTTTATATCGTACATATAAAGTACGATGGGTAAAGGAGGTTTTTGAGGGCATTTGAATATTAATACTTCACTTCCTAAAATAAAATACCAAAAATTGCCCGCCGCCAAAAAGTGACCTAAATTTTAATGATCGGTATTTTTAATCAGTTTGTTCAGCTTCTCAATTTCATCTCGTAGCGAAGCAGCTCGTTCAAATTCCAAATCTTTAGCAGCCGCAAGCATCTCTTCTGTCATCTGCTCGATTAGATCAAGTTTCTGCTCGTTAGTCATATATTTAATTACCGGCTCGGCAACCTTTAGGAATGATGCATCCTCGTAAACTTCTTCCTTCTTTCGAAGTTCGGCGATTGATGTAGATGATAAAATTTCTTCCCTACTCTTGAAAATTGTAGTAGGTGTAATGCCGTGTTTCTCGTTATACTCCTGTTGAAGTTTTCTTCTTCTGTTTGTCTCATCAATTGTTTTCTTCATCGATTTAGTAATGACATCGGCGTACATAATTACAAGTCCGTCCACATTTCTTGCAGTTCTTCCAGCTGTTTGCATTAACGATCGTTCGCTTCTCAAAAAACCCTCTTTATCAGCATCAATGATTGCTACAAGCGATACTTCAGGCAGATCCAAGCCTTCGCGCAAAAGGTTTACACCGACAAGTACATCAAAATCTCCTATTCGCAAATCACGAATAATTTCTACCCTTTCGAGAGAATCGATATCGCTGTGGATATATCGCACCTTGATCTGCAGTTTATCCAGATAATCGCTTAAATCTTCAGCCATTTTTTTAGTTAAGGTAGTAACGAGCACTCGTTCCTTTTTTTTAACTCTTAATTTTATTTCCCCGATAAGATTATCAATTTGACCCTTAATCGGCCTCACTTCAATTTTAGGATCAAGAAGACCAGTCGGACGAATAATTTGTTCAACAAAAACTCCCTCACTTTTTTCAAGTTCATAATCACCGGGAGTTGCACTTACATAGATAACCTTATTGACTAATTTTTCATATTCATCAAATTTAAGCGGGCGGTTATCAAGTGCAGAAGGAAGGCGGAATCCGTGTTCAACCAATGTTTCTTTTCTGGATCTATCGCCGATATACATCCCGCGAATTTGGGGGATCGTAACATGTGATTCATCAATAATCAGTAAAAAATCCTTTGGAAAATAATCGAAAAGACAGGCAGGTCTTGAACCGGGGGGACGTCCGTCCATATGACGCGAATAGTTTTCAATACCTGAACAATAACCGATTTCTTTAATCATCTCAATATCGTACTTTGTTCGCTGTTCGATCCTTTGAGCTTCCAAATATTTTTCTTCGTTCCAGAAAAATTGGAGTCGCTCTTTCAATTCTTCCTGAATAGTAATGATTGCTCTGTTAGCCTGTTCTTTGGTGGTAACAAAATATTTTGCGGGATATATTGGAACCGAATCTACTTCTTTTAATTTTTCGCCAGTGATCGAATCTATGATTGAAATTTTTTCGATTTCGTCGCCCCAAAATTCGACTCGAACCGCTTCCTCATATTGATAAGCTGGAATAATTTCCACAACATCGCCCCTTGCACGAAATGTTCCGCGGGTAAATTCAACATCGTTGCGAACGTAATAGATGTCTATCAGCTTCCGGAGCAGTTTTTTTCTCTCAATTTGTTCCCGCTTTTTTAAGAACAAAATCTGGCGTGCGTATTCGTCAGGTGCTCCGATGCCATAAATACAGCTTACGCTTGCAACAATAATCACATCGCTTCTTCCTTCGATAAGGGCAGTTGTTGCCTTCAGCCGTAATCTATCTATCTCCTCATTTACGGAAAAATCCTTCTCTATATACAGATCTCGTTTGACCACATAGGCTTCCGGTTGATAATAATCATAGTAGCTTATAAAGAACTCAACAGAATTATGCGGAAAAAAAGCTTTGAACTCAGAGTAAAGCTGTGCCGCAAGAGTCTTATTGTGTGAGATTATGAGTGTAGGACGATTATATTTTGCGATTACATTCGACATTGTGAATGTTTTTCCGCTTCCAGTCACGCCCAGTAATGTTTGATGCATATCCCCCCTTTCAAGTCCTTCTAGAAGTTCTTTTATTGCATTGGGCTGATCGCCGGATGGTTTATAGTTTGAGACTAGTTGAAATTTTTCCATTAGGTTCTTTAGTATTAATTTTGGCAAACTATAAATATAATCAACACAAAATACTTATTGAAATTTTTCTTCTTGAAGAAATCGTAAGAGAATTTTTTGTCCCGGAAATTGTTATTTCCTGACTAATGATATATTTTAATTCATCTCTTAAATTAAATATAAAAACAAAATGCACAGAGAAATACATCATTGGCGCAGCCCTGCATTAAATAAGCAGATGGAGATAGCTGTTTACGGACATTATGGAACAGCTCTTTTAATGTTTCCGACCGCAGCCGCCGATTACCTTGAGTACGAAAGATTTCACTTAATCGATTCGATAAGTCATTGGATAAACACAGGAAAGTTCAAAGTGTTTTCCATTAACAGCATAAATAGCGAAGCATGGTTGAACAACTCGATGTATCCACCGCATAGATCGATTCGGCACGGACAGTATAATAATTATATTGTATCAGAAGTTGTTCCGTTTATTTTTGATCATTGTAAAAGCCAAGTTCCTATTATTACAACAGGAGCATCACTTGGAGCATATCATGCGGCAAACACGTTTTTCAGAAGACCGGATTTATTCCGCGGAACAATCGCAATGAGCGGAGTTTATGATCTGAAAGCTTACTCAAAAGGTTATTATGATGATCATATTTATTTCAACTCACCGGTGGATTACCTGCCGAACTCTGCCGATGAAAAATATCTCAACCAGATGCGCGATAACAAAGGAATTATTATTGCTTCGGGACAGGGCGATTATGAAGATCCGGATGCTTCAAGGAGATTATCGGATATATTAAATTCGAAAGGTATACGCCATTGGTTAGATCTTTGGGGTTATGATATGGGACATGATTGGCCTACTTGGAGGAAGATGCTTCCTTACTTTTTAGAAAAGTTTTAATAAATATTATCGATAAAATGACAATTAAAGAAAAACAAGAGGAACTCGTAAAGGAATTTTCTCGTTATGAAAACTGGGAAGACAAATATTCTTATCTGATTAAAGTCGGCAAGGAACTTAATTACTTCCCGGAAGAGTATAGAACAGACAAAAATAAACTGGATGGTTGCCAGTCACAGGTTTGGATAAATGCAGATTTTAAAAACGGTAAAATAATACTTCAGGCTGACAGCGACGCAATGATCGTAAAAGGTTTGATCGCTTTGTTGATAAAAGTATATTCGGGACATTCTCCAGATGAAATTTTAACAAACCCACCGGAATTTCTGGCAACAATCGGCATTGATAGTCACCTGTCTCCGACACGAAAAAACGGTCTGGGAGCTATGCTTAAGCAGATTCAATTGTATGCTGTGGCATTTAAGGCATTAAAATCGAAATAATAACTTCTTCGCAACTAGTCTTCTGCAATTATGTTATTATTCAAACAACTGATGCATTCGAACTGAAGAGTAACGTGGTTAATTTTAAATTTTTGTTTTAAAATTTTTTCTATCTCAGCTTGAACAGGCTTCGCTTCGCTGATGAGCATATCCTTAACATTAATGTGCGCTTCAAAGTAAGTGTCATTTTCGCCCACACTCCATACATGAATATGATGTACATCCTCAACCGCGTCTAACTCGCTTATCGATTCAACCACTTCATCGATGTTAATTTCTTTGGGAGCTCCTTCCATCAATACATGCACGGAGTCAATAACAATAGAATAACTTTCCTTAAGAATATAAACGCCAATTATAACTGTTAAGAGTGGGTCTATCCAGTAAACATCAAAATAATAAATCGCTAATCCCCCTAAAATAACCGCAACCGACGAAATCGTGTCTGTAAGCAAATGAAGATAAGATGAGCGAATATTCATGCTCTCACCGGAATCTTTTCTTAGTAGAATCATTCCAATTACATTGGCGGCAAGTCCTATTACAGCAACGATTAACATCAACTTTCCGTCTATTACGCTGGGGTTGAAAAAACGTACAACAGCTTCGTAGAAAAGGTAAATCGAAATTCCGACAAGTACGGACGAATTGATAAATGCGGCAAGAATCTCGGCTCTTTTTAATCCGAAAGTATGATTATATGACGAATCTTTTCGTTTTAATCTAAGAGCAACATAACTAATTGCCATCGACAATGCATCACTCAAATTATGAAGAGCATCGGAGATCAAAGATAAACTTCCGGAAATTATTCCGCCGATAATCTGTGCAATTGTTATGACAAAATTGAGAATTACCGTGATAATCAATCTTCCGGATGTTGAATTTATTTTATGTGTTTGTAAGTGATCGTGTGCCATATTTGCAAAGATAAAAATAATTTTTGTCGAAATAAGAATCGGCTGCGCAAGAAAATTTATGTGATCTTTTTAATCCTAAAATTCTGTGCTAAATAAAACCTTCAGTTTCTAAATCACCCAACTTTACTTATCTTATTTCCATCATAATTTAATCAATGCGATTAAAACAAAGGAGAATCCATGTATAACAGAAATATATTTATTTTTGCTTGCTTGATGTTTGTCATTACAGTTTTATTACCGGCTCAGGAAAAAACTTATTCCCCGGATGAAGTAATTAAACAACTCCTCCAAAGCAACAGCGAGTTTAAGGAAAGCCTTAGTTTAAATACAGCAGTAAACGAAACGCTTAAACGTACGGCTAAGGGACAACATCCCTATGCGATAGTTTTAACATGTGCGGACTCACGAGTAGTTCCCGAAATTATTTTTAATAAAACAATCGGGGAATTGTTTGTTATTAGAGTTGCTGGAAACATAATTGACGAATCAACTCTGGGAAGTATTGAATATGCCGCAAAACATTTGCATTCTCCTTATTTTCTTGTTCTCGGACATACACATTGCGGAGCGGTTCACGCTGCGGTTGCCGGTGGCTCGTATTCTCCAAGCATTAACGCAATTGTAGAATCAATATTACCGGCGGTAAATATATCGAGGCATGAAAACAGCAGCGAAGAGGAAATAAATGAAGCTGCAATCAGAGAAAATGTTTTTCTTCAGATTAACAATGCGCTTTCGAAAAGTGAACTTCTTCGGGAACTTGTTTCGAGCAATCGGCTTAAGATAGGAGGCGGGATTTATGACATTTTAACCGGGAAAGTTGAATTTATAAAGTAAAAGAAGTCGATTAAAAATATTAATTTTGTAAATACAAATAATTGAGAAATGTTTATGTCTAATAATCTTCTTCACACTCTTGAATTGCCCAACTGGCTTTCGGAGGTTCTTGTTGAAAATATGATTCACAATAGTGATTATGAAAAAATGAAGTTCGTTCTCGAATGCGGAATGAAGAACATCGAAAAAAAATCGGGTGGACCGTTTTCTGCCGCAATATACAACGCAGATAACAATGAATTGATCTCTGTCGGAGTAAATGTTGTTACATCTCAAAATTGTTCGGTGGCTCATGCAGAGATAACTGCGATAATGATGGCACAGAAGAAGCTCGGAACGTACTCACTGGAGGAAGGAGATTACGAACTCTTTTCCAGTGCGCAACCTTGTGCTATGTGCACAGGAGCTATTGTTTGGGCGGGAATTAAACGATTGATTTTCGGAGCCAACAAACACGATGTTGAAACAATTGTTGGTTTTGATGAAGGTCCTCTTCACCCAGAATGGAAAGAAGAGTATAAAAAAAGAAATATAGAAGTTGTCGAAAATTTTATGAATGACGAAGCCGTTAAACTGCTGCAGAAGTATAAAGAATTAGGCGGCATCGTATATTAAGCTTTGCTGTGATTTACTGGGATAAAATATGAGTTGGTTTTTAGGTTATTATAGCAAAAACAATTCACCCTCCCAAACCCGTAAAATAATTTTACCGGACGATACCATTTTTAAGATAGAAACGGCAAATTATTTTTTATCGGCGGGCGGAAACAAAAATATCTTCTTCGATGCAAACGGAAAGGAAGTGTTCGTCGTCAGCGGAATCGGTATCGATAAGAATTTAATGACTGTTGCAGACAAGAATTACTGGAAACTTACAGCACTCCCCAAAATATTAAACCACGATTTTATTGACGGTCATTATGCAGGCGCTTCAATTACCGCCGATAGTTTTACTTTCTTTACCGATCCTCTCGGGTTGAGAGAGGTTTTCTTTTTCGAAACAGATGACAAAATATATTATTCGACGAGACTGGATTTAATCCTCAAACTTGGAAAGTTCGAAATTGATTTTAATGAATTCGGTTCAAGATGGATGTTATTAAATCAAATCTCAACCAGAAGTATTGTTAAAAACATAGTACGACTAAACTGCGGATCTATTGCTTCAATACAGAACAAAGAATTGAACATCAAAAAGTTCACTTGGCTTCCGCAAGAAAGCAAAAAAAGTATAAGCATTATTGAGTTTTCCGATTTAGTAAAAGAATTTTTTTTGCTTAGCAAAGAAAATCAAAAACTATCGTTAAGTTTATCCGGCGGGCTCGATTCGCGTATGCTTTTATCTCTTCTACTCAATCAGAGAAAACTTGATTGGTCGGCACATACTTTTTCAAACAGCAATTCAGCCGATGAAGAAGTTGCCAGAAAACTTGCATCACACTTTAACTTTTCGCTTAATATCATAAAACCACCGAAACTGTCCCGAAAAGAACTGTTCGACTTTATTAAAAACTATATCGCGAACACTTATTTAACCGAATCCGCTTTCAATGCGGTTAATTTGCTCGGTTACGACAATCTGCCGGATAGCGAAATTATAATAGACGGAGGCTTCGGTGAAATTTGGCGAAGAGAATTCTTTTTAAAATTACTGCTTAAAAACAGAAAAGCTGTTTTGGATTTTGATCAGCTTGTAGTTACAAAAAGCATGCTTCTATTTAGAGCAGATATTTTTAATAAGGATACGGCAAATTTAATGTTTGATTCATCAATAAGTCATGTATACGAATTAATGAGAAAAATAACTGTTGAAGGTAATATTCTATCGGAAAATATTATTGATTTTTTTGTTGTGAAGAGCCGGCTTCCGAATTACTACGGTGCGGAACAAAACCGCATAGAAAGCAAAGTATCGGCGATTATGCCGTTTGCGCAATACAGTTTGTTGAACAAGCTGTTTTCCGTGAGTGTTGATACAAGAAGAAACAACAAACTCATTAAATCAATAATTGCAGAAAATGCTCCTGCGCTTAGACAATTCTCTTTATCAAAAGGAAATATGACATATCCTTATTTTCTTAATTCATTTGGAAAAAGAATTTATGCAAAAGTGTTTTCGGGTTTGAAGAAAAGTGAGGATTCTTCAGTTCACAACTTCGTCTCTGTTTTCAAAGAGTTTCTTTTTGATTCCGTGAACTCATCTTCATTCAAAAATTATCAGTATTATGATCATATAAAAATCAAAAAACTTGTTGATGACATTTACGAGAAAAACAATATGATAAAGTTCAATGAGTTCAGTTGGTTCCTGGCATTTGAAATTTTCAGACAAACAATGGAAGAATAAATGAACGGTTCATCAAATAAGAGGGAGGATCATCAACAACCTTTTGTGATTGAAAAAAGCGGATGGAAATTTCATCACGTTGGAATCCCTACAAATAAAGTTAAACCGGATGAAAAGTGTATAGAAAAATATAGAATGTATGTTTCTGGTTTTGAAACAAGTCCTTACGGCATTGAATACATGCGCTTCGAGGAAGATAGTCCGATTGAGAAAATTATAAAACAAAATCCTCACATTGCCTTTGAAGTTGATGATCTTGATTCTGCGGCAAAGGATAAAAAACTTATAGGCGAAATTACTTCCCCTTCTAAAGGTATTCGAGTTGCAATGATTGATGTTGATGGTTTGCCTGTTGAGCTTATTGAATTTAACCGGCAAGAAATGGAATGAATACTAAAATCTCAAAAGTCGTTTATTGGAGTCCGCGCCTACTCGCCGTTTTATTTGCGTTGTTTCTAAGTCTGTTTGCGACAGATGTTTTCAACCAAACCGGGGGATTCTTTTCGATTGCTGCAGCTTTTCTAATTCAATTAATTCCTGCATTTATTATTCTGGTTGTGCTGATAATCTCATGGAAACGAGAATGGATCGGGGCGTTTATTTATGTGTTTCTTGGATTTTATTACATCTTCACAACCTTCGATAAATTTGATTATACAACACTTGCTGTAATTTCAGGACCTTTGTTCTTGATGAGCATACTTTTCTTTATTAGTTGGATTGTTAGGAAAAACAAACAGTCATAATTTTTTGCAATAATTTTCGAGGAAAAGTATTTGAAGAAAGTTGCATTTCTGTCTATGGATTCGCTTAATGGATTCAGCTGTTACGATCATATGCTTTTTAAGCCGTTAAACAAACTTGGTTGGAACGCAGAAGAAGTTTCGTGGAAAGATAAAAAAATTAACTGGAGCGAATATGATTCGGTTATCGTTAGATCTGCTTGGGATTATCAGGACAATCCCGATGAATTTGTCAAAGTTTTGGAAAAAATAAACAAATCCAAAACCGTTCTTTTCAATGATCTCGAGATAATGAAATGGAATATGAACAAAAGTTATCTTTTTGATCTGGGCAATAAAGGAATTCCCATACCTACCTCGTTATACTTTGAAAAGTATAACAGCCAAGCAACGGCTGATTCATTTTATAAGTTAAATTGCGATGAGATAGTTATCAAACCGCTAATAAGCGCAAGTGCGTTCAACACTTTCAGAGTAAGAAAAAACAAACTAAATGAAGTGGATGAAATTTTAACATCGACTTTTTTTAACAGATCATTTCTCATACAACCCTTCCTTAGAAATATTGTTGAAGAAGGTGAATACTCTCTTTTTTATTTTGGAGGCAGGTATAGTCATACAATTCTTAAAACACCAAAAGAAAATGATTTCCGGGTTCAGGAAGAACATGGAGGAATATTAAAATTAGTCGAACCAAACCGCTCGATGAAAAAAACTGCCGAGCAAGTATTGAAAAGTATTCCGAAACTTTTATATGCAAGAGTTGATCTTGCAAGAACCGAGGAAGATAATTTTGTGCTCATGGAATTGGAATTGATTGAGCCGTCTCTTTACTTTAATATGGCGCCGGATTCCGCAGCTTTTTTTGCGCAAGTTTTTGACGAATGGATGTCATCAGAATAAAATATAAGTTGTAGGGACAAGCTGATTCTTGTCCCTACAATTTTCTCAATTATTATCTCATCAAAACCATCTTTTTTGTTTGGCTGAAACTCCCGGTTCCAAGCCGGTAGTAATAAACTCCGGAAGAAAGATTTTCGGCATTGAACTCAACCTCGTATTCTCCGGGCTGTAATCGTTTGTTAACAAGTGTTGCAACTTCTCGTCCAAGAATATCATAAACAACTAATTTTGTTGTTGTGGAAGCAAATTTTGCGTCCTCTACGCTTGGTATTGTGAATTTTATTTTTGTTGTTGGGTTGAACGGATTGGGATAGTTCTGCGATAATAAAAATTTCGTCGGTGTTAGTAATACTTCTACGACATTTGAATATTTGAATCTTCCGTTATAATCTATTTGTTTAAGCTGGTAAAATAATTTGTTTGAATTAATATTCGATGTCGGGTCATTGAATTGATAATTCGTTGATTCTGAGGTTGTTCCATTTCCCTCTTTGAATCCAACAACAATCCAATTTTGTTTGTTGGTGCTCCGTTCAATTTCGAAACCCATGTTATTACTTTCGGTTGTAGTGCTCCATTCAAGAACAATATTTCCATCAACTTCCATTGCCGAGAAATTAGTCAATTCGACCGGGACGACATAATCAACCATAAATTGATAAGCGCCTGCCGGCGACGGCAATGGTTTTGTGACAGTTCGTCCCGAATTTGATATGGCAGAAATATAATAATAGACTTTTGTGTTCAATGACTGAAGCGGAATTTCTGCAGAAAAAGTATCCGGCGCGATCTCACTCATTGATATCGAATTAAAACCTTGTGTTGTATCGATTGACCAATACACAGATGCACTCTGTACTCCGCTCCTTGTTTTAATAAAAGATTTAACTTCATAACCATCAACCGCATCAACAGTTGTTAATATCTTTGGATGAGAAATAAAAATTGGTTCTCTAACTCCAATCTCTTTTGTAATACAGTGAATCGCCCCGAGAAGCGGAATTATTTGGTTAGAATTAACCCCCGCGATTTCGTAACCAGGCATTGCTTCACGATAAATCCGAAGTGCAGTTGTATCGTACTGTAATTCGTAAGTTGGGACAATAACGGTTTTATTTATAATTATAGAATTGGTGTAAGTTCTGTAGTCCCCGTTATTGTTCGGGTAACGTCCTTGCGCATCGGGAGGCATCGGTATACGAACTACCCTAAACTCTCGTCCAAAACAAGTTTGATAATTATTTAAAATATACTGCAGATTTTCTTCTATCTTAGGACCATCGGCAACTCCTACCGGATACTGACCGACAAGCAGTGTTTCTTCATCCAAAAGTTTCATATGCATATCAATATGATGTATTACATCATACGGTAAATTATCCAGTTTAATGTAACGACTAATTCCCATGAATTTGTTCATCATTGTATCTATTTCAGTTTCTGTTTTTGCTGGATTTTCATTCAATATCAACTTTGATGAAAAACCTTTACCGTGTGAGTCATTCATAAAATTACCACCGGTCGCAACAAAATCATACGGCGGCTGAGTCATTTGATATAATGGTAAATTTTCTTTTTCTGCAAACACAGATGTAATCAGATCATCAAGCGGGCGCGGGCGATTGTATATCCAATCGATGACGTACATGCTGTCCGCAATATCTGAATACACACACCAAGGACCGTAATCCCTTACCCAAATTGAATTAAACGGGGCAATTATGAATTTTAAATTATCAAGCGGAACGCTGCCGGCAGTTAAATAACTTTTTACACTATTGGAATCGCTGCAAACTATATAGACTTTACCCTCATCCTGTGCATAATCAACTATTTGACGAAGTATGTTTTGAAAACCTGTCCAAGTGATCATCACTCCTTCAAGTTCTTCCCACTCAGCCATGGTTCTAACCGGTTTTGATGGCGGATTAATACTGCCAAAGCTTCTTAAAGGGGGAGTGTAAGATTTCATCTGTTGTTTTTCCGATTCCGTTAGGTACCGCGGAAGATTTTGAGCCGAGGAGTTAACAATAAATGCAACTGATAAAAACAGCAGAAGTTTTTTCATATGAGTATCCAATAAATTAAATATGTCTGTTCGCTAACAATTAAATATAATTATGTTTTTGGAATTTATCCGAATGCGCACATATTCTTTGTATTTCGAACAATATAAATTCTAAAAAAGAAGGCTCTTGGGGAGCTAAATTTTCTGACGGAATATAGTTAGATAAAATTGAATCAAACAATAATTTTAAAATCTTATTAAGAATTTATGAAAGCATATGATACAGTACAATAATCACTTGGCTCAAAATATAAAATAACAAAGTGATAAAATTTATTTAAATAACTTACGACTTGCCTCAATTATATTTTCAATTATTACCTCATCAAAATCATCTTTTTTGTTTGACTGTAACTTCCCGCTTCGAGATGGTAGTAATAAACTCCCGAGGATAAA
>JAGFIY010000176.1 GCA_024103215.1 Melioribacteraceae bacterium
CCGTCAAAACGGTCAAGAGTAGTCGCGCGTCCGCTTGCAGCCCAATTAAATCGGTGAACTTCAACTTCAATTCCTTGTTTTTCGGCATCCGTCTCGGTTAAACCTGCCCAGGCTAATTCGGGATCCGTAAACACAACCGCTGGGATTGCGTTTGGCTCGAATGCGGATTTATGCCCCGCAATTACTTCAACGGCAACTTTTCCTTCGGCTGAAGCTTTGTGCGCAAGCATTGCTCCGCCCACTATATCCCCGATGGCATAAATAGAAGTATCATCAGTTTCCATTTTGTTGCTGACAGTAACAAAACCGAGATCGTTAATTTTTACATTTGTATTTTCCAATCCCAGTCCCTCGGTTACCGGTTTTCTTCCAACGGAAACCAAAACTTGATCAAAAGTCTGCTCGGGTTCTTTGAGATTCTCGCCTTCAAACTTTACTTTAATTCCGTTCTTTTGTTCTTTAAGATCAACAACTTTTGTATTAAGTAAAATCGAGTCAAGCTTTTTTGAAATACTTTTACTTAAAACATCAACAAGATCTTTATCCGCGCCCGGTAGAAGTGAAGGCATCATTTCAACAACTGTTACTTTACTGCCTAATGCCGAATAGACAGTTGCCATTTCTAAACCTATATATCCACCGCCGAGAACCAATAATTTTTTCGGAACATAAGGGAGATCCAGCGCAGAGGTCGAGTCCCAAACTTTTGGTGAATCTATCGAAATTCCGGGAATTGTAGTCGGAACTGATCCGGTTGCTAAAATTGCTTTATCAAAACTGATTTCCTCGGAACCGCCTTCTGTTTTTTCAACTTTTATTGTGTTTGAATTTATAAAGGAGCCGTTACCTTGAATGAAGTTTATCTTTCTCTGTTTTGCCAGCGATCCCACGCCGCCCGTAAGTTTTCTTACAACTTTTTCTTTGAACTTTCTCAATTTATCTAAATCTATTTTGGGCTCACCGAAATCTATTCCCCATTTTTTAGCTTCTTCAGCTTCGTGCAATAATTTTGCAACGTGCAGCAAAGCTTTGGACGGGATACATCCCCGATAAAGACAAACACCGCCGGGATTTTTTTCACGGTCGATAAGTGTAACATCCATTCCCAAATCTGCTGCAAGAAAAGCAGCAACATAACCACCGGGTCCGGCTCCTAACACAACTATTTTTTTGTTATTAGACATTCTTTTCTCCAATTTCAAAAATTAATACTATCCTTCAAGTGCAAGAAGCAGAGGCTGTTCAAGAGCGCTGCAAACCCATCGTAAAAATCTTGCACCGTCAGCACCGTCAATAATTCTGTGATCGTAAGAAAGACTAAGCGGCATTATCAATCGTGGAACGAACTCCCCATCCATATAAACCGGTTGGTATGATGCCCGGGATACTCCTAATATTGCAACCTCGGGAGTATTAACAATTGGCGAAAAACCGGTTCCGCCGATTCCTCCCAAATTACTTATAGAAAAATTTCCGCCTTGCATCTCTTCGATTGTTGTTTTCTTGTTTCTTGCTTTTTCGGAAATTTCGCTTAATTCAACCGCAAGCTTTGTGATGTTCTTTTTATCTGCATCTTTTATAACCGGGACAATCAAGCCTCTATCTGTATCAACAGCTATTCCGACATTGTAATAATCTTTGTAGATAATTTCGTTGTTCTGCAAATCGATGCTTGTATTAAAGTTTGGAAAAGCTTTAAGAGCAGAAGCAATTACTTTAACTAGAATTGCCGTAACAGTCAGTTTTCCTCCCGCTTTCTCAACAGTTTTTGAAAATGCTTTTCGTGCTTTTTCAAGTTCGGTTATATCGGCTTTATCGAATTGAGTAACATGAGGAACCGTTGCCCAGGCATAGGAAAGATGTTCTGCAGTCTTTCTGCGAATATTGTTCATCGGTTCTCTGCGGATGCTGCCCCACTTGCTGAAATCGGGCAGTGCCTCCTGCTTAATACCAATGCCTCCACCGCTTTGCGAGGAGATTTTTTCATTCAAAGTTTTTGCGAACTTTTTAACATCTTCCACCGAAATTCTTCCGCCGGGGCCGCTGCCGCTTACTTCATGAATATCAATTCCTATCTCACGCGCGAATCTTCTAACGGAAGGAGATGCCGGCGCAATCTTTTCGGGCATCGCACTTCTGAATTGAGATATTATTTTCTCCTTTTGAGGTGAAATAATTTCAGACTGCTTTACTTCCGATGCTGCAGCCGGTTCGGTTTTTTCTTCAGTAGTTTCTTCGACGTGTTTAACTTCAGCGCTCTCATCTTCGTTTGTAGTGGTTGTTTCACTTGTGGTTTCAAGAATAATGATAGTTTCGCCGACTTTTGCTTTTTCTCCGTCTTTAATCTTTACATCTTTAATTATTCCTGCAGTATCAATCGGGACTTCTACAGTTGCTTTATCAGTTTCGATCTCAATAACGGAATCGTCAACGTTTACTGAATCTCCTTTTTTAACCAGCACTTTTGTCACATCGGCTGTTTCAATTCCTTCTCCAAGTTCAGGAAGTTTAAATTCATAAGTCCCGCTTTTTGCCGTAGAAGTTTTTGCAGACTTTTCTCTTACAGTTTCAGTTTTTTCTTCTTTTTTGGGTTCGGGTTTTTCTTCCTTTTCCGGTTCGGGAGTTTTATCCTTGTCAGTTTCCTTATTTTCTTCTTTCTTTTCTTTATGTTCGCCGCCGCTTGTTTCTATCTTTATTAATACTGCACCGACTTTAACGTTATCTCCGTCTTTTACCAAAACTTCCGAAACAACACCCTCCTGATCAGAAGGAACTTCAACAGTTGCTTTGTCTGTTTCGATTTCAACAATTGTCTGATCAACTTTTATTGTGTCACCTTTTTTGACGGCAACCTTAGATATATCCGCCGTCTCAATATTTTCACCAAGTTCGGGTAATTTGAATTCTACAATCATTTCTCTTCCAATTTAATAATCGATTAATCGGTCATAGGGTTTAATTTGTTTGGATCAATATCCAGATCTTTCATTGCTTTTTTAAGTATTTCCGGTTTAAGATCTTTGTTTTGAACAAGTGAATAAACAGTTGCGTAAGCGATATGATTTGCATCCACTTCAAAGAAGTTACGCAAGGCTTTTCTAGTATCGCTTCTACCGAATCCGAATGTGCCCAGCGTAGTAATCGATGCGGGCAGCCAGCTTGAAATTGAGTCTCCTAATATCTGTACATAATCCGAAGCCGAAACGAAAATTCCCTTTTCATCTTTTGTGATTTCGGTTACATAAGGAACTCTAGGTTTTTTTGTGGGATTCAACCTATTCCATCTCTCAACACTTTTTGCATCGAGATGAAGCTGCTTATAACTTGTAACACTCCAAATATCTGCAGCAACGTTATATTTTGATTCTAAAATTTCGGCTGCTTTAATAACTTCATTCATAATTGAACCGCTTCCCAAAAGGTTTGCTTTTGCCTTCGATTTTTTCTTCGACGCACGGAATTTGTACATTCCTTTTAGAATTCCTTCTTCGCAACCCTTCGGCATTTCAGGTTGAGCGTAGTTTTCATTTAATACAGTTAAATAATAGAATATGTTTTCCTGCTTTTCATACATTCTGTAAATTCCATCCCGAATTATAACCGCAAGTTCGTAAGCGAAAGCAGGATCATAAGCAACAAGATTCGGTATCGGATAGGAGAGGAGGTGACTGTGCCCGTCCTGATGCTGAAGTCCTTCGCCTGCAAGAGTTGTTCTTCCCGAAGTTGCACCGACGAGAAATCCCTTACACTGCATATCAGCAGCAGCCCAAGCGAGATCGCCGACTCGCTGAAAACCGAACATCGAATAGAATATAAAAAACGGAATCATATTTATCCCGTGATTTGCATAAGCTGTGCCTGCAGCCATAAACGATGACATTGATCCGGCTTCTGTAATTCCTTCTTCGAGAATTTGTCCGTCTGTTGCTTCTTTGTAATAAAGAAGACTGTCGCGGTCAACAGGCTCGTACAATTGTCCCGCGTGAGAATAAATTCCGATTTGTCTGAACAATGATTCCATTCCGAAAGTACGTGCTTCATCGGGAACGATAGGAACAATCAGTTTACCTACTTCTCTATCTTTGAGAAGTTTTGTAAGAATTCTTACGAACACCATTGTTGTGCTCACTTCTCTGCCCTCAGTTCCCTTAAAGAATTCTTCGAACAATTCTTTTGAAGGTGTTTGAATAGGCTGGTTTCTTAGAATTCGTTTTGGAACATAACCGCCGAGCGTTTTTCTTCTTTCTTTAAGATATGTTATTTCGGGACTGTTTTCAGAGGGTCTATAAAATGGAGCAGCGGAAATATCTTCGTCGGAAATCGGAATACCGAACCGTGTACGGAAATGTTTTAATTCCTCTTCATTTAATTTTTTCTGTTGGTGAGTAATATTTTTTCCTTCGCCGGCTTCACCAAGTCCGTAACCTTTTACTGTTTTAGCAAGAATAACTGTTGGAGTTCCCTTATGTTCAACGGCAGCTTTAAAAGCCGCATATACTTTTTCGGGATCGTGTCCGCCGCGTTTCATCTTTTCGATTTGCTCGTCGGAAAGCTGTTCAGCAAGTTTGAGCAGTTCAGGGTATCTTCCGAAAAAATGCTGACGAGTAAAAGCACCGTCTTCAACAATATACTTTTGTGATTCACCGTCAATTATTTCGTTCATTCTTTTTATAAGAAGACCTGTTTTATCTGCTTCAAGCAATGGATCCCAATCGCTTCCCCAAATTACTTTTATAACGTTCCATCCGGCACCGCGGAAATTTCTTTCGAGTTCTTGAATAATATTTCCGTTTCCTCTTACTGGTCCATCAAGTCTCTGAAGGTTGCAGTTTATCACAAAAATTAAGTTATCAAGTTTTTCTCTTGCAGCTAATGAAATTGCTCCCAAGGTTTCTGGTTCGTCTGTTTCGCCGTCTCCAAGAAAAGCATAAACCTTTGAATCGGATTTTCGTTTAAGCCCCCGGTCTTCAAGATAACGGTTAAACCTTGCTTGATAAATAGCTTGGATTGGCCCGAGTCCCATAGAAACAGTGGGGAACTCCCAAAAGTCCGGCATAAGCCATGGATGCGGATATGAGGATAAGCCATTTTTCGATTGAATTTCTCTTCGGAAATATTCAAGCTGCTCTTTAGATATTCTGCCTTCGAGAAAAGCACGGGCATAAATTCCCGGTGAAGCATGACCTTGAAAGAAGATCATATCGCCGTCGCCTTGTTCGTCTTTTCCTCGAAAGAAATGGTTGAAAGCTATTTCGTAGAGAGTGGCAGCCGAAGCGTAGGTTGAAATGTGTCCGCCTATTCCCGGTTCTTGCTTGTTTGCCCTAACAACCATAGCCATCGCATTCCAACGGACGATGCTTTTAATTCTTCGTTCAATTTCTCTTCCGCCCGGGAAGTGCGGTTGTTTCGATTTAGGGATAGTATTAATATAAGGTGTGTTAGCAGTAAACGGAAGTTCAACTCCCGCTTCGTGAGCATATACATCAAGTTCGTGGAGCAGCTCTTTTACTTTTTCAGGTCCACCGGATTGCAAGACATATTCTAATGATTCAAGCCATTCTTTTAATTCAACTTCATCAAGCCGGTTGCTGTTTTTCTTATCGTTATCCATATATTTTTCCTCTGTAAGCCAAATTTCTAATTAGACAAAATGTATTATTAAGACTACAAATCTAACAAAAAAAAAGGATTTTTGATTGATAAGCCTGCTTTATCTTCCTAACTGCTGGTCCACCCATCGATTTATTTGAATTTTATCGTCCACAGATAATTGTGCGCTAGGATGAAGATAAGTATATATTTCCATCGGCATTTTGTCATCACGTATTTCTTCTTTTATCTCATCTAATTTTTTGCGTTTTGTTCTGGGTTCGTATAGACTCCACTCGGAAAAATTAAGATGTTTCCTGCCGTTTTGAACGTCCGATTCAATCAGCCAGCTTACCGGTGCGACCCGGCTGTACCAAGGGTAGTTGGTTGTGTTTGAATGGCAGTCGTAACAAGAACGTTTTAATATTTTCTGAATGTTAGCCGGGGCTTGTATTTGTCCTTTTATGGGCGGATTATCCAACTTAACCGGAACAAATTGGATGCCTAAAATTGCAAGGAAAAATATTATTAGAATAATTTTTGTAGTTCTCAATTTGTCCTCCTAAAGATAAAAACTCGTTTTGCATGTTATATAATATTTTGAACTGCATTTTATAAAAAAATTGATCAATATTGTGAAAAATATCAATATACGTGAAAAGAGATAACAAAAAGTATTATAGAACCATAAAATATGACTAGATCAATTTATTCTACATCATCACAAATAAAAAATATTAATAATAAAGTTGCGTCCGTGATCATAACACAATTAAATGGCATTATTTAGTCTGTCGAATTTTCCTTATCTTCAAAATTAAATTATTTTTATTCGCCAAAACAACAAATAACAACAATTTTAAATGGGTCTTTTTTTTTATAACCGTGTTTTTAAGAGAATAAAATTACAATATACATCAAAATCATAAATGAGTAATATGTATGAAATAATAATAATAATACTCCTTATTGTATTGAACGGTTTATTGGCAATGAGCGAAATTGCATTTGTTTCCGCAAAACGGTTTAGGATCGAAGAGGAAGCAAATAACGGAAATATGTCAGCGAGGAAAGCTTTGGTTCTTCTTGAGGAACCCGAGAAATTTCTTTCAGCCATTCAGATTGGTATCACTATGATTGGTATTCTTGCCGGGGCGTTCGGTGGATACTCAATGGCTGAAGACTTGACACCTTACATAGATCAAATTGAGTACTTAAAAAAATATTCGCTGGAGATATCCTTCGCTGTTATTGTCGCAGGAATTACGTACTTTTCACTTATAATAGGTGAACTTGTACCCAAAAGTATTGCGCTTAACAATCCAGAAAAAATTACAATTCTCACAGCTCCTGCAATGTTTCTTCTTTCAAAAGTATTTGCCCCGTTTGTTTGGTTTTTAAGTATATCGACAAGATTAATAATTTTTCTTCTAGGCATAAAAAAGCGTAATGAACCTCATGTGTCGGAAGAGGAGCTAAAATCATTGCTGGAATTCGGAAAATCCAAAGGAGCATTTGAAAAGGTAGAAACAGAGATGATTAAAAAAATCTTTAGTTTCAATGATAAACGGGTAATGGAAATAATGGTTCCGAGGATGGAAATTGAATGGATTGATACCGAAATGTCACACGATGAGATTTTAAAATATATTTCAACGCATCACTATTCAAAATACATAGTTTGTAAAGGTAGTATTGATAAAGCATTTGGAATTTTGGATTCTAAAGAATTTCTAATTCAATATAATTTTGATTCTTCTTTTGATTTAATTGATATTATTAGTGATATATTAGTTGTCCCTTCATCCATTTATTCGATTGAGCTATTCGAAAAATTTCGTGTTTATAGGACAAATATTGCTTTAATTGTCGATGAACATGGCGGAACGCGAGGACTTATAACTCTTCACGACTTAATCGAAAATATTGTCGGTGATATACCGGAAAAATTTGATAAAGACGAACAAGAAATATTTGAAAAGAAAGATAATTTTTATTTAATTAATGGTTCAATTGAAATAAGTAAATTATCGAATTTGCTTAAGATTGAATTCAAAGCAAAAGATTACACCACGTTGGGAGGATTTTTAATGAAAAAATTGGGAAAAATCCCATCTGATGGTGATAGATTAGAATATGAGAACTATGATTTTGAGGTGTTGGAGATGGATGAAAAAAGAGTAGGGAAAGTCCGCATACAAAAATTAGATAAGGGATAAAATGTTTTATATCATCAAATGAATTTGAAATTGATAATATTGTTAGCAGTGCTTTTTGCTCCTACATTATGCGCTCAAGATTTAACATTAAAAATTTCTTTACAGAAAGAAATCTACCTTGAAAAAGAATGCATCCCCATTGTGACAGTACTACATAACAATACCGAAAATGAAATAAAGTTCAGTCCTCAACATTATTTGAGTTCGCTTTTTGAGTTAATTATTATTGACAGCACCGGAAATCGACCAACAAAACTGTTTCTCCCCCGTGGTGTAGACTTAAAAACAGAGGATTTTGTCTTACCCCAAGATGAGAATTATATTTATTCCTTTTTTATTAATACCGGCTATGCCAATGTTATTAATAAAAATCTGAAATTAAGAAAAACTTTAAGCTATCTAAAATCTGGTAAATATAAGATTCAAGCAAGATACAAGTACTTAAAACTAACCGAAAAAAAGTTCACTCCCGAATACTATCGTTATCACCAGATTTCGTCCGGGACAGAAGTGGCTGACTCGATTTATTCCAATATAATAGAGATAGCTATTGTTAAGCCTGACGCAAAACAATCAAAAATATATAATTACATTGAAAACGAATTTTTATCATATAGAACGCGTAGATTAAATTCTAACTCGAAAATAAAAGAATATTTAAATTTAGTATATAAGTATCCGGGTTCCCCCTATAAGAATAATTTATTTTATTATATAACTCAACACTATACGGTCTGGCATCTTCAGTTAATTAAAAATTTTAACCAAGAATTTTCAGATCTAATCTCTCAATTTCCCGATGAATTTGGAACACTGATTCTTTTTATAAATAACCCGGAATTAGTCGAGTCTGTTGACCTTAATGGAAAGAAGTTCTCAGAAGAATTTCGAAAGTTTGCTAAAGAACTTATGGTAACAAACACAAAAATTTCTAATAACTAGCATGGAAATTTTATGATAAATAAGTCCATAAAAAATCAAAAATTGTAAAAGAATAGTTCTAATGTAATAAAACATAGTAACTGCGGAAAAGCGGATGTGATATTACTTAAATAACCTTCAAGATGGATTGGATATTTTCTTCTTCACTTCCTTGCAAAACTCAATCAGATAATTCATTATCTCTTCGACCGAATCAAAGGTTTTAATCAATTCCAGTTTCATTGAATCCTTCCCTTGCTTGAAGGAAATTTCTTTAGAATAGTTATCAACAACCCATTGCAATATATTTGTGAACTTATTTTTATAAAACTCCTCTTTTTCCGATTTAGGAAAAACAAGTGATACTTTTTTCTCCTGTATAATTATTCTTTCGAACATTGCAAACGAAGCATAAAACCTTAGCTTTGCCGAAAGAATTAGTCGTTCAATTATCTCCGGAAGTTTACCAAATCGGTCGATCATCTCTTCCCTTATCTCTTCTATCTCGTTAATGTTTGCAACAGAAAAGAGGGCGGTATAGTAACTTAATCTATCCGACTGTTCCGGCATAAACTCGTTTGGTATTCCTAATTCAAAATAAGCATCAATTGCCGGTTCGGTTCTATCGATATGCTCAGGAAGGTCTTTAAATACTTCACTGAATTCATCTTTCTTAAGTTCTTCTACCGCTTCATCCAAAAGTTTAACATAAAGATCAAACCCGACAGAATCTATTGCACCATGCTGCTCAGTTCCAAGCAAATTTCCTGCACCGCGAATCTCAAGATCGCGCATCGAGAGATTAAATCCTTCGCCAAGTTCTGTATATTCTTCGATTGCCTGAAGTCTTTT
>JAGFIY010000179.1 GCA_024103215.1 Melioribacteraceae bacterium
ACTTCGTCATTAAAAAGAATTGGCATAATAAGTAAGTATTTTATTTGTAAGTCAGCTATTCCGGTTCTGACAACAGGAAAATTTTTATCAAATTTAAATTCTAATGCCTCTTTGTTTTTAATTACTTTTATGTGATAATCAATTCCCTCATCGGATAAAAGCATTCTTCTTTCGATTCCCTTTGAAGCAATAAGACGTGATTTACCGTTTTCAACTATATAGAATGAGCCAAGAGATATATCCGTGTTTGAAATGATTTTCTCCAGCGATAATTCAGTAATTTCGGTGAGACCAGGATTTTTATTAATCAACGAAAGAAACTCCGAATATTCCTTTGTTTCGTGATCTTTTTTCTCAAGTTCGCTCACCATTAAGTTGAATACTTCACTGAGTCTTCCGATTTCGTCTTTAGAAATAACTTTAATGCGGTGATCAAGCGAACCGGAAGCAACTAGTTGTGCTCCGGTAGTTAAGTAATTTATCTGTCTGCGGAGTTTGGCGGTAAAAAGCAGCACAAAAATTAGAGTTAACAAAACGGATGCTGTTAAAATAATTCCAACAAACATCAGCATTGCTTCTTTGAACTGAACACGTTCATTTGATATTTTGAAAACAAGAAAAGCCAAGTTGGAAGTTGTTCCGAAATCAAGTTTTGGTTTGTAGTAGGTTGCAAAAAAATCCGACTTGGTCATTTCATATTCTATAAAGTCGAAATTGTTTTTAAATTTTAATTCATCAATTGCTTGAAGAATTCTATAATAGTAAATATCATTTTCGAAGGTGTTAGAAATAAAAATATCTTTAAAGTTTACATTAAGAGCTAATTCCGCACCTATTTTTTGAGCTTTTTCATCCAGATAATTTTGTTCTAAAATTTTACCATAATAAACCTCAGCTCCGTCATCCATTCTATCTGATCTTATTATTATGTTAGGATAATCATTGATCAAGTCGGAAAACTTTTGGTAACCCTTCACCAAAGATTCATTTTCGAAAATTATGCTTTTGTTTAAAATTATTTGGTCATCAACGCAATACAATTTAAAATCGATTTCTTTTACGGTTATAATATCGACAGTTGCTATGTCGTTGGAAAGTTTTAAATAATTATATTCCTCCTCGAAACGTGCAATCTCGGATTGTATATTAAAAATAAAATCGTTTGCAGATTTTAAGAGTAGTTCAGTATTTTGTTTTTTGAGGTATGTTATTGCAATTGAATAAAATATTAACGTAGAGGTTACGGTAATAAGTACTACTATTATGAATGTAATTAGTAATAATCTAACATTAATCTTCATATTCTTCTTTTTGCAAAACCTTACGAATTGTAATGATCAGTTCATCCAAATCGTAGGGCTTGCTGATAAAATCAGAAGCACCCAGTCTTGCTGAATCTATTGCGCTTTTTACGTCGGCATACGCGGTAAGAACAACCACTTTAACGTGAATGTTTTTCTCTTTTATCTGTTTAAGAACATAAAATCCGTCTTTGCCCGGCATTTTCAAGTCGAGAAGAATAAGATCGACCGGATTTCCGGATTCTAAAAATAGCAGAGCATCATCGGCGTTATCAATGTACTTTGCAGCATAACCGATCTCGGAAAGTTCCTGAGAAAGGGCGGTTCCCAAATTTATGTCGTCATCAACTACTAGTATCGAATCCATAATAATCTTCTAATTTGTTATTGTTCCCAGCCGATTTTACTCTTCGTCTTTATCCAGGTTAAGAAGTTTCTTTATTCTCTCTTTGTTTGCTTCCCTAAATTCTCTGTTTGATTTATTTAAGTTTTCGAGAGCATCAAGATTCTCGTTTCTATGATCAACTATTTTATTGTTTTTAAGTTCTTCGATCCTTTCTTTAAGCGGTTTCATCAGTTCTGCTTCAATCAAAATAATAACTTCTTTTTGAACGATTTGCTCTTGGTCATAACCGGTTAAGTATCTAATCCCCAGCACCCACCAAGGAAGATCTTTTAGGAAAGGAATACCCCGGCGTACATTGGTGGATTCGTTAACTAATAGTCCCCCAATCACAGTCTGTTCGCCGTCAAGCATAAGTACTTCAGTAGAAGCAACAGTTTTATTTATTTGAGTTGAAAGAGCATCTACCGAGGCGCTGCTGCGCTCAACTTTTAACTGAAGAAGTATGTAAGTAAGTCCGTCTTCTTCGTATATATAAGGAGTAACTTCAATTATTGTTCCGGTTGGATAGAATACATCGATAACATTGCCGGCAAAGTCCCTCTGCTTTATCGAAATGTCGGCTCCTATTTGAATTCTTCCCACTTTTTTGTTTCTTACAGTTACATTAGGTCGACTAACAATTTCACCAAGGTTGTTAGTTTCAAAAAATTTAAATAATGCTGTTGCATTGCCCGTAAAATCTCCCATTGTAAATTCAGATTCGGTTGAAAGATTAAAATCCGGGGATTTTATCACGTTTGCTTCACTCTGCCCTTCTTGTTGTTGTTGACTTTCATCACTGAATGTCAGCAGATCGCCGCCAATAGTCAATCCGTTCTGTTGAAGTATCAATTCCCAGTTGATTCCCATCTCTCTCATCTCCTGCACATTAGCTTCAAACAACAGAGCCGAAATTTTTACTTCTCTTTCGTTAACCGGGGCATAAACATCTTCAGGATAATCTTTAGTAGGATCATCTTTATCTCTAATAACTATAACGTTTGCACGTTCTTCAAACACAAGTGAATTGTACTGAGCGATAATTATTATTGCTTTCCAATAAGGGATATTTTTGATTTCGATACCGATTGGTCCTTCAAAGGATGAAGTCGATACAACTTTTTTCCCAGTTAATTTTTCACTAACTGTACTTAGCACTTCTATGGCTTGTTTGAACGGAATAGATTCCGACAGACTTACAAGTTCCTCGGGATTTTTATAATCGGTTAATTCTCTCTCGAGATTAACCTGAGCATTCAAAATGCCGGCTAATAAAAAAATTATAATCGAAAATGTAGTTAGTCGTTTCATTTTATTTACTCGATTTATTTTCATTTTCTAAAGACAACGTTAATTTTTCAATAATTCCGCCTTTGTTTAATACAAAGCGTACGGTACTCGTCTGATAATTTATCTCTGTTAAGTAACCCAAATAAACCTTATCTCCTTCCCAAAGAAGGAAAGTATTTCCTTTATCATCCGATAGAAATGCTCCGTCCGGTATTAAAGCAAGAAGAGATGCTGCTTGAACGTCAAGCAAATTATCTTTATTCGGCGGTATTTCATTCCTAATCAGCGGATAAAATATATTGTACAGCGGATTGGGGATTAACTTATTCTCAACAAGTTTTTTCGGTGCAAAGAAATTATTATAAGAAAAATATACGGAAACTGTCATGTTGAAATCAACCAGAAAGTACGGTTCACCGTCATCATCGACTTTCACAAAGTTTGAAAAACTAATTCCTGTTATTTTCTTAAGTTCTTTACTCTGCTCAATAGCATAAATAAGTTTATAAATATCGTTAAAATCAGCAACTCCTGTAAGCCTGTAAGTATAAAAACTATAATGCTGTAAATCTTGCTGATCGATATACTCTATATTTACGTAGGAATAAGGCAGAAATGAATAATTAATAGTGTTTACGAAATCAAAGAAACGAGACTGTTTTAAATTTACCGGGATATTGAATTTCCGCAACGAAAGAATTGAATCCATCTCTTGTTCTCTTAATTGCAATCCTTCCAACTGAAGCGACAATTCTTCTGTGTCAAATGCATTTAAGCTAAGATCGTTAACAGTTTTCTTTCTATCCTCAATCGAGCCGGATTGAATCCAGAAAGTGTAAACGCTTCCTACAATTACAATCCCAAGTAATATTACGATAAGGATAATTGTATTTTTTAATTTACGGTCCATTTACGTCTGCCGAATCGTTTTCTAAATTGAAGTCAAGCACAAATTGAAAAGCGTTTTGTTCTTTAAGCGGATCGTAAAGAACGCTGCGCAAAAGCGAAGAATTGTTATAATCCGCAAATTCCGTCAATACACTTCTCGATAACGAATATCCAGTAACATTTATAGTGTTTTCAGGAGTCGAGCCCATTTTCGTAATCCAGAAGTTTCTTCTTCTTTCGATAAAATCGGATACTTTTTCAAGCATCTGCCAATATACTTCAGTGCCGACTGCAGCACTATCAAGAATTCCCTGTGTGTTGTCGAAATTAGCAATTTTATCCGATAACGGTCCCATCTGATCGATAATCATTTGGTTTTGAGATTCAAGGTTTTTTAGCCTGCCAATCTCAAGATCGAGTTCTTCGATCTCCTTAACGTTGTTTAGAATTTGAAGAGTGAAAAAGAAAGTTACGGCAAATAGAATCGGGAGTATTGCGTAACTATGCCATCCGAACTGTAAAAACTTCTGATTTTCTTTTATGTAATTGGGCAGAATGTCAATTCCGGTATGAATTTTATTCTGTTGATCCCAATAATCTATAGCACCCGCAATCGGAATTGCGAAAGATGAAATTATTTCTCGATCATCTTCTGCAAGAGCTTCTTGATTTATTAAATCAAACTTTAATTCGCTAACGTTTGCTTCGGGAAATGTACCGTAGAAAGAAAGTATTAAATTTTCGCTGTTGTCTTCTCCGCAAAGAACAACATTATCGAGCCGCGGTATCCCGCCGTTTTCCATTTCAAGCAGAATTTTGGAAAAATAAACATCGTATGTCTGAAGGTTTTTTGTACCAATATCCAAAGTGGAACCGATATGCTTGATGTTCTGACCTTCAAGAAATATTAGTTTACTGTATTCCTTACCAGTGTAAATTATTAATGAATAATCTTCAGGGAAAAATTTTGTTGTTTTTGAAACATAATATGCAAGAGAAATTTCGGCACTTTTTATCGTTGGAATTTTAAAATATCTTTTACCGTTGTACTCGGCTAATGCATTTATCATTTCAACACAAGGAATATTTCCTTCGATAAAGACCGCCAGTTTCGAATTTGTGTTGAAATCGATGCAATCTATATGATCTTTTTGAATTATTGTTCCTTTGGATTCTCTAATTTCATTTACGATAGCTTCCAGCTGCTTTGATTTATCGTTTTCGAGAGGTCCTTCGAAAATGTGATAATTTAACGTTGGATCGGTGACAATAGGAAGAAATTCTGTTTGACCTAATTTTAAATCAGTAAACAGAGTAGAAATGGTACCGAAATCAGAGGAATCTACATTTCCTGAAGAACCCGAAGAGATTGCAGAATCATCATCTAGAGAAATTTCAGAACTCATATCCTCCATATTGAACTCATCCGCTTCAGTCGGAAGCGATGTGCCGGTTCTGGAAGATTCTGAAGAGGATACCGAAAGTACATTGTGAATCTTTATTGAGCCTTTCTCCATAGAAAGCAGAGCAAGCTTAATTTCGGTTCCTTCGCAATATACACTAACAAGCGGCTTCATTCACTAAACGCCCTTCAGTAATTGTAACATTCTTGTTTTATTGTTGGAATACGCAATAGCATTATCCCTTGAGATAATCCTTTCCTTAAACAATCGAAGCAAATCCTGTTCCATTGTAACCATCCCTTGAGGACCTGCTTGATTTATCATCATATAAATTTCGCTTGTGTTGTTGTTTTTTATCGCAGCTTTTACACTAGGAGTAACTAAAAGGACCTCCTTTGCCAAAACACGTTTACCATCAAGGCTCGGTACTAGTTTTTGAGAAACAACTGAAACCAATACGTCTGCCAATCGGTTTCTTACACGTTCCTGTTCAACAGGATTTACTTCAGCAATAATTCTATCAATTGACTCAACGGCAGATGAAGTGTGAAGTGTAGAAAATACTTTATGACCGGTATCTGTTACTTCCAATGCAGCTAATATCGTATCGGGATCTCTCATTTCACCGATAACAATTATATCGGGATCCTGACGGAGTGCTTGAACCACACCTTCTTTAAAAGACAGAACATCTCTTCCTACTTCACGATGTCTGATAATCGATACGTTCGATTTGTGCACATACTCAATCGGTGATGCGATAATAACTATATGTGCGGGATCAAATTTATTGTGAAAATCAATTATTGAATCGAGAGTAGTGGATTTACCGGAGCCGGTTATTCCTGTTACTAGCGAAAGCCCGAACTTTATATAATTATGGCTCATTGTTTTAATGGCATTGGGATGGAATCCAAGAGATTCAATAGGCCTCGTAGAAGCAGAAATTGATCTCATATTGAGTGCAATAGAATCTAGATCAAAATATGCATCTGCTCTGAATCGAATGTCCTTGTTTAATTTTTCGTATCGGAAAGTATAGCTGAAATCAAGATTTCTTCCCACCCAAAGATGTTTGCACTGATTAAGGTTAAGCATACTTATAATAAAAGTAGATGCCTCGTCCGGTGTTAATTTAGGCAGGTCCTTAACTCTTGCCTTATCACCGAAAATCCTAAACCAGACGTACTGATCGGTTCCGTGACCGCCGATTTCCACATCAGATGCATTCCGCTCAACCATCAGCGAAAGTATATGATTCATAAACTTTATAAGGGTAAGTTTCGAATCATCATCAATTTCTTTGATATGTTCGATTATGTAATTAACTTTTTCCGGACCAATAACAGTAGGGGGAATTTTTGATGCGAAATCCGAAAGTATTTGTTTTACGCGTTCGATCATAAATCAGTTGCCTTATCAGTAAATTGTCATTTCTGTTTAGATTATCGGATATAATTTAAAAATATTTAGCAAAAGTTATTCCTCCATCGTGCCGGCAATCACTTCTTGCAGAGAAGTTAAACCGAGCCTTACTTTCTCCAGACCCGATTCTCTCAAACTAAGAGTTCCGTCTTTCTTAGATTGAAGTCTAACAGCTTCCTCATCGACTTCTTCGCCGGATTTAACAATTAATTCACGAATCGCTTTTGTAAAATATAGAGCTTCGTGAATTGCCATTCTTCCTTTATAACCTGTGTGATTACAAAAATCACAACCAACTGCCTCAAATATTTCTGCATCCCTCCATTCGTCAATTTTCAAACCGGCAGATATCATAAATTCATCGTCAAAATCTTTTACTCTTTTCTTGCATTTGGGACAAAGTTTTCTGATAAGTCTTTGCGCAACAATTACGTTAATGGCATATGCGATTAGGAAAGGTTCAATTCCCATTTTGTAAAGACGCGCAACCGCACTGGGTGCATCGTTTGTGTGAAGTGTTGAAAACGTGAGATGCCCCGTATTTGCAAGTTTAATTGCAGTCTCAGCTGTTTCCTTATCACGCATCTCCCCAACAAGTACGATATCAGGGTCGTGACGAAGAATAGAACGAATAGCTTGTTCGAAATTCATTTTATAGCCGATTTTCAGCTGTCGAGCACCTTCGATTACATACTCAACAGGATCCTCAACTGTAAGAACGTTTACCTGAGGTGTAATAACTTGATAAAGTGCAGCAACAAGAGTCGTACTTTTACCGCTTCCCGTTGGTCCGGTAAGGATAACCATTCCCTGAGGTTGTTTTATAGCTTTTGCGAAAACTTTTTTAGCATAACCGGTTAAGCCTAATTTTTCCAGATCTTTAATTACTTTTCTATCATCAAGAATTCTAATAACTATTGTTTCAAACTTATTTTTAAGTTCTGTTCCGACCATTGGCAGAACAGAAACTCTGAAACGAATTACAGTACCGTCTACTTCGCGCTGTATAAATCCGTCCTGTGCGCGTTCTCGTTCGAATCTGTCCAAACCTTTGGCTCTATCTTTTACGACAGCCATTACCGCTTCGGGCAGAGTATTTTCTTGAGTGTGCCAAAGTGTAAGTTTTCCGTCAAGTCTAAAATGAATTTCTGTTTTATTTCCACTTTTGGGAACTATGTGTAAATCACTGGCGCCTTTTCGGACGCCTTCAACTAAAGCAGCTTCAATCAAATTTATAAGAGCACTTTTGTTTATTTCTGCATCGAGCTGTTCTTCATCAACTGTTGATTCCTCCGCTTCAAGATGAATTTCTTCGTCAGATTCTTCAATCATTTTCAGAAATTCATTTTCGGGCGGAAGGATGATTTCTATAAGTTTATCGTAATCTTTTTTTCTGAGATAATTTATTTCATATTTTTTTGCATCTAGCGAATATGCGATTTTTGTAAGTGCTCTATCCGTAGGATCGACTGCAGCTAAAATTAACTTGTCTCTTTGGCGGTCATCGTATTTATAAGGAATGACTTTATGTTCAAGCAGAGTTTTTTTAATTTCTTCTCCGCGGGAGTTCATTAATCTTCTTATCGAAGCAATTCTTTCATCCGTAAGTTCATCGATGTGAATATTTAATTCTTTGAATGCATAGAGAACGGCAACTTCTCTAAAAATGGTATCGTGATCAAACTTAAATTCCTGAACAAGAATTTGAGCCAAATTTCTTTTTAGTTTTCCTTGATCATGCTGTTTTGCTTTTAAGGATTCTTCAAGAATTTTTGCGTCGATAATTCCTTTCTTCAGCAACAGATAACCGATTTTATCGGTCATTTCAAGTTGGGAATCAATCATAACCATCTCATTATTACATAGTTGGAGTTTTCGGGTTAATAGTTGCCGTTTCGGCTGAAACCAATGTAAGAGCAATCATTACAATCATAATTATCATTGCTATAAAAACCTGAACTAACTCGATAATATTTTTCAATCTAAACACGGTTTCACTTTCGTAATAATTTGCCAATTGCTGTGCTGTGTTTTTAATTGTTCCGGTCTCTTCTCCGGAATGGAATCTAGAAATTGCAGTATCCGTAAAAACACCTGTTGCTTCGAACGCATCAGTAACGCCAATACCCTTTTTAATCATCATTGGAATTGCTACAGTTTTAATTTGATGTTCAAAATATTTATTATCCGTCGCTTCCGCAGCAATTCGAATAGGTTCTATACTTTCCGCAGATCCACTGTACAATGTATAGAAAACTCTGCAAAAAACCTCGATTAGAGTTTTATGAATGAGAGAACCAACTATAGGAATTTTAATCATTATTCTATCGACAATAAATTTTCCCTTTTTTGTTCGTGCAAATTGCCAAAGTGCAATTGGCGGAGCAATGGTAAAAAATGTAACTAATAAAGCATTGTTTAAGAGAAAATCGCTGAACGCCAAAGTTGCTGCCGTCATAGGAGGAAGTTCTATTCCAAACTTGATAAAAAGTTTTGCCGTCTCCGGAAATATATAACCCACGTAGAACAGTACTGCTAAAAACAATACAAATAGTGTAATTAAAGGTGTAATTAGTGCACTTCTCAAATCCTTCTTAAACTGCATTCTTCGTTCCAAAAACTTTGCTGTGGCTTTGTAAATCTCTGCCATATTACCCGATTTAGCTGCCAGCCCGAGCATATATGCCGTAAACTTTCCGAATACAGTTTCATATCTAAGAAAAGTAGTTTGGCTGTCCTGTCCTTTTTTAAGATCGTTATTAATCTGTTTAAGTGTTTCTTTAAGTGCTTTATTTTCTAAGTCACTTATAAGCAGCGTCATTATTTCCGAAAATGGAAGTTTCTGCTCCATCAGTTCGGCACTAATTTTAACGAAAGAAAGGATTTCCTGTTGAGGCGGTTTTAGTTCAAAATCCAATAATTTTTTATTTACGGATATTACTTGGTAACCTAATTTTGAAAGAGCGTTTCTTACTTCTTCTTTCGAAAAAGCCTTCTGTTCGCCAACAATAGGCTTTTCACTGCCTTTTTTTATTTTATAAACAAAAGTTGATTTCTTTTCAATATTTTTTAATTTGAGTTTATGCTTCTCAACCAATGAATGTACTTTGGATTTTCCATCACGAAAACTTGATGCGCTAATAGTTCCTGTGATAGGTTTTCCGTTTGGCTTAAGAGCATTAAATCGAAGTTCAATCATATTAACGGCACGCTTGAGTTAGATAAATTAATATAGATAAAAAAAAGCTAATAAACATACGTTTATTAGCTTTAATTTAAGAAAAATCCAAACAAATGTTAGTTGTTGATCGTTGTACTCGTAATTGAATCTGGGGCGACCACCATTGTTATGTTAACAGGATTTGAATTATCATCCCCGGTTTCTGTACCAACTCCAACGATTGAAACTGACTGTGCACCAACTGTTGCGGTATAACTTCCGTTTGCTGTTGATTGCAATGCAGCTGGTATTGTCCAACCTGTAAAAGTTTGTGCTCCGCCACCCAATGCAGTTGGTTTTCTGTAATACTGCTGAGCCATAGAAGCGAGGTTGGTTAAGTCACTGATAACAGCGTTTCTGTTTGCTTCCATACTGCTTGCTGTAAATACGTTGATACCTACAACTACTGCGATACCAACAATGATAACGCCAAGAACGATAAGTAGAAGTTGTTGCTGACCCATAATACACTCCTTTAGTTTTTTGTGATTAGATTGTTTGTTTAATTACAATAAACAATTGTGCCAAATTGTATTTTTGTAAAAAAATTGATTTATCCAAATTAATTAAGAACAAATATTCACATCCAAAAGACAATCACTTGTAAATCTTACAACTAATGAATAACTACTGTCGTATAATCGTGAGGGGTAATCGTAACTGAAACTTGTACTGAATCCGAACCTGTAACAACTTCATTGCCCGTACCAACAATCACAAGTTGATCTTTCGAAATATTAGCTATTTTATACCACCCGTTTTCATTTATAGTCAATCCCGATGGAATTTCCCAAGTTACGGCAGCCCCGCCTGTTGAGCCATCGAAAGATTTGGATCCGCCGCCTATAGCGCCGGGTTTGCGGTAATGTTGTTGGGCTAAGGTAGCCAAATTTATACAATCGTTAATAATATTATTCCTTTTTACTTCCACAGCATTAGTTTTAAAAAGACTAATACCAACAATTATTGCTATGCCGATAAGCATAATTCCAAGCACGATAAGTAATAATTGTTGTTGTCCCATATTTTACTGATGCATTTATTTATACCCTCTTCTTTAACAAATATCAAACCAGACTTGAAGTCTGTTATAAATCAAGCACAATGTACAGCGATTGTGTAAAATATAATGAATAGAAACGTGAGATGCACAATTTTTACCGGTAATATTTACTGTTAAGTTTTTGATTGGAATTGAAGAAAAAGTGGATGTAATTAT
>JAGFIY010000005.1 GCA_024103215.1 Melioribacteraceae bacterium
TCTTTATTTCGTGTATTGTTTTGGTTTTCGGATCAAAGAAATCGAGAACGATATCGTTTTCTTCATCGGCAATGTGGATTTCATGTTTTTCGCGTTCGTATGTAGATTCTGAGATAAATTTACCGAGAGCAACATTTTCATGGTTGTGCTCCATATCGAGATGGTTTGTAAAGAGCCATAGTTTGCGCTTACAAAGGAAGTAGTATGATATTTGGGTGCCGGTCATTGAAACAGGTAAATTGAAAATTTATTCAATAGAACGCGGATGCCCGTCACAGACGGGCAAACGCAGATGCGACAGATCAACACAGATTATTTTAATTGGTTTTCGTAGTCGAAACTAGTTAACAATTCTTTTATTTTGTTTTCAGCTTCTTCAAGTGCTTTTGCATCACCATTGACACCCGGAATGTACCCTTCTGCAGAAGGAGAGATAAATAAATCTGCTCCGACTGTATCATCAATTACAGGAATTGCTCTTTGTTTTTCGGTATCTTCAGATAATTTTGCTCTAATCGCAGTGGCGATTTTATTTGCGTTATCACTTAAAGCAACTGCGAGAACTTCCATTGGACTGAACGTTCGGGATTGGTTAGTAGTTATTCTCCAATTAAGGAGTGCTTTAGATAATGCGTCAATTACACTTTCGCGATAATCTTGTGGTGCTATAAGGCAAGGGCCAAAAGTATTTTTAGATTCTTTCCACTCTGCTTCTTTTAACGACTCAATAGTTTCATCGGAAAGTTCAGGTTCGAGCTTATTAAGTGAAACTGAGAAGAGAGTCCGAAGATCAATAGCTACGTCAAACACAAATAGACCACTGGTTCGTTTATTGTCTTGGATCCATTTTCTACGCAAGCTTCTGTCAGAACCAGCAAGCAAATCTGTTATTTCTTCCTCGCTCAATACGTGCCCGGATGAATCTTTAACAATAACTTTGTGCAGGTCGGGTCTATCACTTCTATCAAAAGAAAGATTCTCTGAATGAACACCACCTATTAACGGATGAAGGGGTCTAAGAGCAGAAATACTGAGAGGACTTCTTCTTTTAATAGTACGACCGCCGCCACCGGATTGGGCTATCATCCAACCACCTAAAAGCTGATCGACGTAATTGGGATCTGCCGGAGTTGTAACTTCCTTTTCTTTTAATTTGGGCGCTTCAAAATAAAAAGTAACGGGTGCAGGCTCTTTGCCTAGTAGTCTGAGAGTTTCCTCTAAAACTGAACGTTTAATTTGCTGCCCACTTGAATAAGCTATCCATCTTTGAAAGATGTCATCCCAATATCTTTTTTGACCATCAGCAACTGCGAAAACAGTATGATCAACGTGACGCAATCCTCTTATGTAAAGAAATGGATTTTGCATAATTGCTCCTTACTAATATTTATAATTTGTTATTAGATAAATATTTAAATCGAAGTAGTGTTGTAAAAAGTATTAATTGATCCGGTGCAATTTTTGTCATAAGCTGATCGACAAGCTCATTGCAAGTGGATACCAATCTTTGATCTTCAGAAACAATTTCAGTTAATGCAGAAATGAAATCTTTGCGATTTTTGGAGCTAAGTAATGTTTCTACAAGATTAGTACGTTTCGTAGAAACCTTTTTTTCAGCACCAACAAAGTGAGTTAAATCGTTAGCAAATCTTTCAGCTAATTTTAGAAGCTCTTCATTGTTTATCATAGCTATTATCCATGTTATATAAATTGAATAGTTTATTAACGAAAGTTCATCGTCCTTTAATTTTGGCAATCCTTTCTCATATTTAGAGGGCATATATTTTTTTAGATCTTTAGGCTCAATAGCACGTAGGCCTATCAGACCAAATCTTTCACAAGCTACATTAAAGCCATATTCAGTTTCATACATTTCGGTAAGGTTTGCTTTTGAAGTTCCTTTAGTGTGAGAAAAAATTGATGAGTACATTTCCGAAAATCTCTTTAGTTCCGGAAGCTTTATCTGAATAAAACCAATCGTTTTATTCATTTGACCAAGACTGTAACCATAAACAGTAAGAACCGTATTAGTTAATATTTTTGAGAGAGAAAACAAAATTTGAACCCAAGAATTACGCTGAATAGCTAATTCGCCTTTTTTAGAACTAAAGGGATGAAAATTAGCACGCGGATTCTGTTCGTCCCAGTTTCTACTAAATCTATGTGCTAACCAAACACTATTCCAAGATTCAATTTTATTGGCAATATTTTTAGTTTGGTTAACATATTGTCTATAAATCTTCCAGCCATCATAAATTGCTTTAAGAACAAGATCATTATCGGAAAGAATATTATAACCACCTCTAAGGCCAATACCAAACGCAGCTCCAATCCAAGAAGCATAAACATCTTCTCCTTTTAACGGCAGATCGATAGATGAAATTTGACCGGATGTTGTTCCGTGAAGATCAGCTGAAGCATAACCTATTGCAAAACTCATATCAGGGGAATCGATTTCACCATTTTCAAACGAACTAATTTTGGAAGAAATTTCATCTCTCTTTTTTAATCTTTCTTCTTTGATATGGGTCTTCTTCTGAGCAATTAACTGAAATAAAGGTGTATTAGCGGGGCTCTGCAGATAAGATTCATCATCATAAAAAATTGGGAACAGTTCCTTTTCAAAAAATTCCTTAGCACTCAAATTTGAGTTATTCTGCTCATTAAATAAAGCTAAAAATCTTTTCCCAATATAGGATGTGTACATTACTACTCCTTAAATAAATTGTTCAATTTCAGTCCATTGAAGTCCGATTTCTGCATCATAAAGCTTATCATCGACTATTAAGGGCTTATTTCCGTAGTCTGATTTACCGTAGTTTGTAAATTTTCTAAACATAACAGATCGGGGAACCGGAATTTCTAAGCCTAATCTATCCTCCAATTTACCAGATTCATACAATTCTTGATCAGAAAACCTAATACAAGTTGCTGAATCGATATTTAGCATTTCTAATAATGTAGCTTTTGGCAAGTGGCAAAGTTCTGTTAAAAGAAATTGATCATTATCCCAAGCGAGGTGAACATCAATCGGCAAAATTTGAATTTCAGGATAAACGCAGTCGATTAATTTTTGAATATCGGTTTCATGTAATACATCGTTATTCGGAAGTAATTCAAAGCTTTTATCAACCAATTCTTTTTTATAGGGCAGGCAGTCACGTGTTGAATCTGGCGGAGCGATTACGTGAATGTTCTTTATAGTTTTGTTTTTAATAGTATCGGAAAAACGAACTCGATTTATTCTACCGAATCTTTGAATTAAAGAATCGAGTGGAGCTGAATCAGTAATCATGACGTCAAAACTAATATCCAAACTGACTTCGACAACTTGTGTTGAAATTACGATACAACTTCCGGGCAGTTTATTTCTATCATTAAATTTCGTGATAAGCTCATTCTCTAAACTGCTTCTATCAATTCTTCTAAATCTGCTGTGAAGCAACAAAATTGGAATTTCTTTGAATTTCTCTTTGAGTTCACTATAGCGTTTTTGTGCTATGTCTACACGATTTGAAACAATTAGTATCTTTTCCTTATTAGCAATTGCTTCCTCTAAAATTTGGAAAGCGGAAGTTTCATTTTCGTGTTTGATGATTTTGTGGCGATCGAACGTTTTAAGCTCATCTTCTTTCAGATTAACTTGAAAGACTGCATTCTTTCCTCCTAACAAATCAATTATCTTTGATATAAGATCGGAAGGCATAGTTGCAGAGCCAAGATGAATATTACATTTCAACTTAATGAGAACTTTGATAATTTCTAAAACCATAGATTGTGCGACATCGGAATATGAGTGAATCTCGTCGAGAATAACATCACAACCTTCAATGTCTAATGCAATAGTTTCAAACCCACGTGTTCCGCAAATTAGAGCAGCCAGTTGATGAGGAGTTAAGACTTTTATAGAAGAGCCAATCATTGGTTGTAAAGCTTTTTCTTCATATGAATTATTATTGACTACGACACTAGAAGCAGCGTGAAGTAATCTAATATCCGTATCTTTCGGACAGTTAGATTTTAGTCTTTCATACATTGCATTGATGGAGGCTTGAAAAGGTAATGTATAGAATATCCTTCCTTTACAACGTTTAATTAAAAAATCAGTTTTGCCAGCACCGGTAGGCGCTACAACTAGAGTATGTTTTTTACTATCATTTGTATCAACTAAAGAGAGAGGATATATATTACTTTTTCTTTGCTCCGAATTAAAGAAAGAAGTATCGGGAGACTTAAATAATTTTTCCGAGATTGTATATGAACTATCAACCAGAGCAGAAGCCAGGTGATCCGCACCGACCAAAAGACCTTTCCATCTTGACCAATTCAATTTTTTAGCTTCGCAATGTTCTATGGCAAAGCTGAAAGCATCAAAAGCTTGGTCGAGAGAAATTTTATCAATGATAATACCCAGTTCATTTAATATATTTATCGCAGAAGGAGACCACTCATCCCAGCCTGCAGAATGAAATTCAAAAACTTCATCTACACCTTCCATCTCGATCATATCGAGTAATCCTTGTTTCCGAACATCATTTATCGGTGAACGATGATGAGCAATGATAATATCGATCAGATCCAGCCATAACGTTTTATCAAATGCCTGGAGAAAAAAGATAGAGGCAATTTCGTGACGAAAAGGTAATTGTGTTTTATCAAATTTACCGAAAAGTCTTGCTTGAAAAAGCGGATGAGCTTTGCCAATATCATGCAGATAAGCGCCATAGATTGCGGTTCGTACTTCAAAACCTAATTCAACTGCAAATTTTGCAATAACAGCAGCCACTTGTGTTAAATGATCGATTAAGTTAGTACCGCCATTTACCGGGCTTTTTGCAAGTATGTCTGAAATAGGATTCATCGGATTTAAGATTGAGTTTGTTTTAATGGGTTTGTACCAATAATTTTCAACCATCCATGCATAATTTCTTTTTCCATAAATCTATTATAGCCGACAATGAATGATTTCTCGTTTTCCTCAAACATCAATTCAAAACCATTAAATTCACCATAAGGATCATCAAAATTTTCTTCAGAGATTTCGATGACCATTTCGTCATGAATGAAATTATCAGGTAATAGAACATCCTCATTTCTGCAAAGACAGATATGCTGATTCAAAGCCCGCTCAGCAAAGACTCTTTCATTAAAACCCAAATAGAGAGTTGGTTCAACGAGAACCACCCGTGTTAATATTGATTTGCTACGTGAAAATTCAATTAACTGTTTGCTGTCATCAATTTTCTGTGTTTTCTGCTTTATTCCTCTTGGTTGTGTCTGCTCTTGTTGATGTGAAAAACCTAGATATGTTAGTCTGTGTCTAACAATTTTTTTTATTCCACTCTCATTCAAAAGTTCAGGAAATAATTTCTTTTCAATTCCTTCAACTATAGATGGAGTAAGGAATTGCTGACTAAAGGTTTCAGTATCTCTAACTGCAGTCCAAGGTTTAATAAAACCAAATGGGCCGGAATATTTTACTACATACATGGTCTCTCCTTATTTCTTCAATCGCTTAATTGTTTTTGCGTTCATCAAAGATTTCATTTGGTTA
>JAGFIY010000010.1 GCA_024103215.1 Melioribacteraceae bacterium
TTCGCTCAACCCGCCGGGGCTGCAGCGTGGGTTTTAATCGCACTATAGTAGAATTGAAATTTACTATTGTCATCCCAAGATACAGTAACTGCTCCAGTTTTAATCGCACTATAGTAGAATTGAAATATTGTTAAGCATTGCATAAGCTTTGCCGTCTTTACTTGTTTTAATCGCACTATAGTAGAATTGAAATAGCGTTCACCGGCGTGGTGAAATAAAAGAATTCTCAGTTTTAATCGCACTATAGTAGAATTGAAATTTCCGCAAATAAAGGCGAAACTTCAATTTTTTTTGGTTTTAATCGCACTATAGTAGAATTGAAATCCGCATATACTTCGCTTGTGCTTTTATTGACTGCACCGTTTTAATCGCACTATAGTAGAATTGAAATATCCGTTCCGTTAGTTTTTCTACTTCCCGGTAAAAGTTTTAATCGCACTATAGTAGAATTGAAATGATGAAGGTTTTGTTGCTGAGAGTTGGATTGTGCAAGTTTTAATCGCACTATAGTAGAATTGAAATAGATTTCCCGGAAGTCTAAAGCATCAGCTCCCAGCGGGTTTTAATCGCACTATAGTAGAATTGAAATATAATCATCGTCGGGTAATGTGAACGTGCAAGTTGCGTTTTAATCGCACTATAGTAGAATTGAAATTTTGTTTTTGAAAGTCAATCATAATGTCTGATGTAGTTTTAATCGCACTATAGTAGAATTGAAATTTGTTTTCTTTGGGTCAATGTGATAGCGATTAAGAAGTTTTAATCGCACTATAGTAGAATTGAAATAAAGATTCGATGTGTGCGTTCCATCCTTTCTCTGGTTTTAATCGCACTATAGTAGAATTGAAATTAAACTCAAAATCTTTCTTGATCATCTTTGCGTATAGTTTTAATCGCACTATAGTAGAATTGAAATACATTCTGCGCAAACTCATTATCTCCACTTGTGAACGTTTTAATCGCACTATAGTAGAATTGAAATAAGAAATGACCGAACTCTTTGATTTTACGGTTGCAAGGTTTTAATCGCACTATAGTAGAATTGAAATATATTCATTGCGAAGAACTATGGGTATGCGGATAAAGTTTTAATCGCACTATAGTAGAATTGAAATACATTCTGCGCAAACTCATTATCTCCACTTGTGAACGTTTTAATCGCACTATAGTAGAATTGAAATATTTCTGCGTTTCTGCAATTCCTTAGCTCCTTCTCTGTTTTAATCGCACTATAGTAGAATTGAAATAAATCAAGCCCAAGCGGGTTAAGTTGATTTTGTTTTGGTTTTAATCGCACTATAGTAGAATTGAAATTTATTTTTACACCGTCTTTCAATATCATTTCAAGTTGTTTTAATCGCACTATAGTAGAATTGAAATCTCATTAAATCCACGTCTTTGATCGTGTTATTAACAGTTTTAATCGCACTATAGTAGAATTGAAATATATTTGATGGTCTTTACGGTGCGATTGCGCACCCAGTTTTAATCGCACTATAGTAGAATTGAAATCCGGCTACAATTATCACTGAAGATACTACTCACAGGTTTTAATCGCACTATAGTAGAATTGAAATGACCCAGCAAGCCATCGAGCCGGAGAAGCTGAACCGGTTTTAATCGCACTATAGTAGAATTGAAATATTAAGACTGATTCGGACGTACAGTTCGGTACGCTGTTTTAATCGCACTATAGTAGAATTGAAATATACTGAAAAGTCTACTTGGAACGGAAAAGCAGAGTTTTAATCGCACTATAGTAGAATTGAAATACAAAGCATATTCAGGATTAGTAGTCATGTGAAAGCGTTTTAATCGCACTATAGTAGAATTGAAATCTTACCACTGCGTATCTTTTGTTATGCTTCAATTCAGTTTTAATCGCACTATAGTAGAATTGAAATGGTACATTATCATAAGTTGGATCAGCGCTCAGCTCCGTTTTAATCGCACTATAGTAGAATTGAAATGGGGTACTGATGTTGATGGACACGTATCGCAAGGTATGTTTTAATCGCACTATAGTAGAATTGAAATGGGTTCTCTCATCAGATAATCGTGTATCTTCATTAGTGTTTTAATCGCACTATAGTAGAATTGAAATAACAAATCCCTTTCAATGCTTCCATTGCCGCCACCGTTTTAATCGCACTATAGTAGAATTGAAACAGGGATTTTATATTGTTTGCGTCATTAATTTGCTCGGGAACTGTTATAGCTTTATATGTTTGAGGGTTGGAATAAGCAATAAAAAAAGTCCGCCTTTCGACGGACTTATGATTAGGAAATTATTTTTCAGATTTTTAATATCTATAATAATCCGGTTTGAAAGGACCTTCTACTGTAACGCCGATGTATTCGGCTTGATCGGGTGTGAGAGTATCAAGTTCTGCCCCGACTTTAGCCAAATGCAGTCTTGCAACTTCTTCGTCCAATAGTTTTGGAAGGGTATATACTTTGTTTTCGTATTGACCGGAATTGCTCCAAAGTTCTATTTGAGCAAGGGTTTGATTTGTGAACGAGTTAGACATCACAAAGGAAGGATGTCCTGTTGCACAGCCGAGGTTAACAAGTCTTCCTTCGGCAAGAACTATTATATCCTTACCTTCGATGTTATATTTATCTACCTGTGGTTTTATTACATCTTTTGTATGTCCGTAATTTTTGTTCAACCACGCCATATCTATTTCGTTATCGAAGTGACCGATGTTGCATACAATTGCTTTATCCTTCATGAGTCTGAATGCTTCTTCAGTAACAACATCTTTATTTCCTGTTGCTGTTACAACAAAATCACATTCGGGAATCGCTTTCATGAATTGCTTAACTTGGAAGCCTTCCATTGCTGCCTGTAATGCACAGATAGGATCTATTTCGGAAACAATAACTCGAACTCCGGCACTTCTTAAAGATTGTGCGGAACCTTTTCCTACATCACCGTATCCGGCAACAACAGCAACTTTGCCTGCCATCATTAAGTCTGTTGCTCTGCGTAGAGCATCAACCAAGGATTCGCGGCACCCGTATTTGTTATCGAACTTTGATTTTGTTACCGAGTCGTTCACATTAAACGCAGGCATAGGAAGAGTTCCTTTTTTTACCCTGTCGTAAAGTCTGTGAACACCTGTTGTTGTTTCTTCTGAAATCCCCTTAACGTTTTTAGCGAGTTCTGGATATTTATCGAGCACCATGTTGGTAAGGTCGCCGCCATCATCAAGAATCATATTCAGCGGTTTTCTTTCCTCTCCGAAAAACAAAGTCTGCTCTATACACCAATCGAATTCTTCAGCCGTCATCCCTTTCCAAGCATAAACCGGAATTCCTTTAGCTGCGATTGCCGCGGCTGCGTGATCTTGAGTTGAAAAAATATTGCAGGAGGACCAAGCAACATCTGCTCCAAGTTCTATCAAAGTTTCAATCAAAACTGCAGTTTGAATAGTCATATGAAGACATCCGGCAATTCTTGCACCTTTAAGAGGTTTTGTTTTGCCGTATTTTTCTCGAAGCGCCATTAAACCCGGCATTTCGGCTTCGGCTAATTCTATTTCCTTTCTTCCCCATTCAGCTAAAGAAATATCTTTAACTTTATACGGGATATATTCAACTTTTGATTTTGCTGCTACTTCACTCATTGTTACTCCTTTATTTAACGTACTTCTTAAATGTATCTACTAAATCCAATTTTTCCCAAGAAAACTCATTTCTTCCGAAGTGTCCGTAAGCCGCAGTTTTTTGATAAATCGGTTTTCTTAAGTCTAATCTTTTAATTATTCCTTTCGGTGTTAAATCAACGGTTTTTTCAATCATCTTTGCTAGTTTATCGTCTGAAATAACACCTGTTCCTTTGGTATCAACATAAATTGAAACGGGTTTAGCAATACCGATAGCATAAGCAAGTTGAACCAAACATTCTCTTGCAAGCTTTGCCGCAACAATGTTTTTTGCTATATGTCTTGCTGCATAAGTTGCGCTTCTATCAACTTTGCTTGGATCTTTACCGGAAAATGCACCGCCTCCGTGAGGCGCCCAGCCGCCGTAAGTATCTACTATAATTTTTCTCCCTGTCAAACCGCTGTCACCGTGAGGACCGCCTATCTCAAAGCGTCCTGTTGGGTTAACGTAATATTTTGTTTTTTTATCAAGGTATTTAGCGGGAATAACTTTTGCTATTACATGTTTTTTTACATCCGCTTCAATTTTTTTCTGCGAAACGTTTCCGTCGTGCTGAGTTGAAATCACAACCGCTTCAACTCTTTTGGGTTTTCCTTTTTCGTCATATTCGATGGTCACTTGAGATTTTGAATCAGGTCTTAGGTAAGGCATAAGTTTCGGATTTCTTTTACGAATATCGGCAAGTTTTTTAACAAGTTTGTGCGAATATACAATCGGCATCGGCATAAGTTCAGGAGTTTGATCGCATGCATAACCGAACATAATTCCTTGATCGCCCGCACCGCCTTTATCAACACCCATGGCAATGTCCGGCGATTGCGAATGAATCGAATTGAGCACGCCGCAGGATTCGGAATCAAATTTATACTCTGCCTTGGTATAACCGATTTGTCTTATGGTTTTTCTTACAACATCTTCAACATCTATGTATGCTTTGGTTGTGACTTCGCCTCCCACAACAACAAGCCCGGTTGTTACAAATGTTTCGCAAGCAACTCTCGCGTTAGGATCTTGAGCAAATATTGCATCAAGAACACCGTCCGAAATTGCATCGCATACTTTATCGGGATGTCCTTCCGAAACGGATTCGGATGTAAAAAAGTACGACATTATTTTTCCTCTATAAATTAGTTTATAAAATCTATTTGAGACGAATCACCTGCGTTTAGGGTATTCAGTCTTCCCTTAATCAATGCGCTGCTTCCAATTATTGAGTTTTCGAGCAAAGATCTTTTAACTACCGAATCCGCACCGATTATCGAGTTCTTAATTATGCAGTCCTCAATCTCACAATTTTCAGAAATAGTTGTGTTTGGTCCGATAACAGAGTTCTTTACAACAGCACTTTCCGCGATAAAAACCGGGGGATTGATTACAACATTTTCATATTTCTTTGACGATCCGTTTTTTGATAACAAATATCTATTTGTTGAAAGTAGTGTTTCCGGTTTACCGCAGTCATACCAACCTTCCACCGAAAAGGTTGTCACCCGCTCGCCTTTTTCTATCATAAGCTGAAGTGCGTCGGTAAGCTGGTATTCACCGCTTGTTTTAATTTCTTTTTCAAAAAGTTCGTTCAAACATTCTTTTAATAAATCCGGATTTGTAATGTAATACAATCCAACTAGCGCAAGGTTGGAAACCGGTTTTTGAGGCTTCTCCACCAATCTTTTTATGTACCCGTTTTCGATTACCGCAACGCCGAATCTTCTTGGATCATCAACTGTTTTTGTGCCTAACGAAGTCATCTTTTTCTTGAACACGTTTTTTAGGTCAACATCAAAAATTGTGTCGCCTAGAATTATAAATATTTCGTCATCATCAAAAGTAGGAGCTGCGACATGAATCGCGTGACCAAGTCCGAGCATTTCTTCCTGCTTAACAAAATCTGATTTTAACTGTGGGTATTTTTTTGTAACGTATTCAATAACCTTGTCGCCCAGATAACCGATAATAAAGGTTGCTTTATTAACTTCTTCATCGAGAAGTTTTTCAATTATATGCGCGATAATTGGTTTACCGCCTACGTTCAGAAGAACTTTAGGCAGTGAATATGTATGCGGCTGCAACCGCTTTCCTAATCCTGCAACCGGAATAATTGCACGCAATTAACAACTCCATTTTTTTTAAGATTTCAATTTAATTATTACCTTAAGTATTATCAAATAAACAAGTTAGCAAATTAACTAAGAGAAAAAGTATAATGAGGATCAAAAACAGAATAACGGAACTGTTCAATATCGAATATCCTGTCATTCAGGCGGGTATGGTATGGGTAAGCGGGTGGAAATTAGCATCAGCAGTTTCCAATAATGGGGGATTAGGTATTATCGGTGCCGGATCAATGAAACCGGATTTACTGAGTGAGCATATCCAAAAATGCCAAGCTGCTACAAGAAAACCTTTTGCCGTTAATCTTCCAATGCTTAGAAAAGATGCTGATGATTTAGTTGAGACAATCATTAAAGAAAAGGTGAAAATTGTTTTTTCATCTGCCGGTCATCCTGGTAAGTATATCGAAAGATTTAAGAAGAACGAAATAACAGTTGTGCATGTTGTCTCTTCGGTTAAGCAGGGTAAAAAATCAGAGGAAGTCGGCTGCGATGCGGTTGTGGGAGAAGGTGTCGAAGCAGGAGGTCATAATGGTCCCGATGAAATTACAACATTCTGTTTAATACCACAGCTTGCGGATAGTATATCGATTCCCGTGATTGCCGCTGGAGGTATTTCGGACGGCAGAGGAATAGCAGCGGCTTTAGCATTAGGAGCCGAAGGTGTTCAGATCGGAACTCGTTTTGCTGCAACGGTTGAATCATCAGCTCATCAAAATTATAAAGATGCGGTGGTTTCTGCGGAAGATAACAGCACAACTTTAATTCTCAAGAAAATCGGGATGGCTCGTCTGATCAAAAACAAATTTAGTGATCAAGCTTTTCAAACGGAGTTTGTTAAATGTGCATCAAAGGAAGAATTACTTGAGCTGCTGGGACAAAAAAGAGAACGCAAAGGAATATTTGAAGGTGATTTTGATAATGGAATGATGGAAGCCGGACAAGGAAGCGGTTTGATAAAGGATATCCCTTCGGTTAAAGAATTGTTCGATAATTTAATTAAGCAGTATAATGATGCTATAGAAAAATTTTGATATTAGTTGCAAGTATCAGGTTAAAGGTTCAAAGAGATATTTTATTTTGTTTTTGTTACTCGTTTAGTAATTAAAACAACTTATGTACAAAGATATTTTGGAAAAACCGTTTAAAGTTATTTGCTAGATTCAATCAGTAGTTATTTCTACGCTATCTTTATTATATTTAGCAAATGATAATTTTACTTATTTAATGATTGAAATAAAAAATGTTCACAAAAACTTTGAGGACAACTATGTTCTCAAAGGCGTTGATTTAAAAATCGAAACCGGTGAAGCAATTGCCGTTATAGGAAAGAGCGGATGCGGCAAAAGTGTTTTGCTTAAATTAATTGTCGGATTGCTCTTCCCGGTTAAAGGAGAAATTTATGTCGACGGAAACAATGTACTCGGACTTAAAGACAAAGAACTTTATAATCTTCGCAGAAGATTCGGTTATCTTTTTCAAGGAGCTGCATTGTTTGATTCGTTGACTGTTGAAGAAAACATTTCTCTGCCGATTGTCGAAAACAACAGCAATTATTCAGTATCCGAACTAAAAAAAAATGTAGCGGAAAAATTGGAATTGGTTGGTTTACCGGGAATTGAAAAACTTAAACCGAGCGAACTTTCCGGTGGAATGAAAAAACGGGTCGGTCTCGCGCGTGCATTGATAAATAATCCCGATTACATTCTTTACGACGAACCAACAACCGGGCTCGATCCTATTTCTGCCGATGTTATAGATGATTTAATCATGAACTTAAAACAGGCTTTGAGCGTAACTGCTATTGTTGTTACTCACGATATGTACACGGTAAAAAATGCGGTAGACCGAATTGCAATGCTTAACGACGGAAAAATTTATTTTGACGGGACTGCCGATGAAATGATTAAATCCAAAGATAAAGTGATTAGAGAATTTATAAAACGCACAACATAGAATGTCCAAAACAAAAATTAAATACATCTGTTCAAACTGCGGTTACGAAACACTTAAGTGGCTCGGGAAATGTCCTTCATGCAACGAGTGGAATACTTTTTCGGAAGAACTTGTTGAGGAAAGAAAAGGAAGGAGGATAAAAAAGAAAGAGACGGTTATTTCAAAATTATCCGATATTTCTCAGGAGGAAGATCAAAGAATAAAAACCGGAATTGATGAGTTCGATAGAGTGCTCGGCGGCGGATTGATGCCCGGTTCAGTTACATTGTTGGGCGGCGATCCCGGAATCGGAAAATCTACTTTAGTCATCCAAGCTGCCGCAAAGATTCAAAACACTGTACTTTATGTTACGGGTGAAGAGTCAGTAAAACAGATCAACATTAGAGCAAAAAGGCTTGGACTTGAATCGGAAAATCTGCTACTTCTTGCTGAAACTGATCTTACAATAATCAAAGATGCAATAAAAAAGAATGATCCTTTTGTTGTAATTATAGATTCCATTCAAACAGTATATGATCCCGATCTGGATAACTCCCCCGGAACAATAACCCAAATACGAGAATCGACAGCCGAACTTCTGCAGCTTGCGAAAGGAACAAACTGCGCTATAATAATTATAGGGCATGTTACCAAAGATGGTTTTATTGCCGGACCGAAAGTGCTGGAACATATTGTTGATACTGTTCTTCAATTTGAGGGAGAAAAGAATTATTCCTATAGAATTTTGCGGGCTCAGAAAAACCGGTTCGGAAGCACAAACGAAATAGGTGTTTTCGATATGCGGGACGACGGACTTCACGAAGTTAAAAATCCCTCGGAAATTTTTATAGGCGAAAGAGAAAAGGAAATAAGCGGTTCGATAATTACTTCGTCCATCGAAGGTACAAGACCGGTGCTTCTTGAAGTCCAGGCACTGGTTACCCCGTCGCATTTTGGAAATCCGCAAAGGGTTGCTACAGGTTTCGATTACAGAAGGTTATCAATACTGTTAGCAGTTCTCGAAAAGCGGGCAGCTCTTAGACTTTCGAGCAGCAATGTTTTTTTGAACATGGCAGGAGGAATTAAAATAGAAGAACCTGCAATAGATCTTGCTGTTTGCTGTGCTATTGCTTCTTCGCTTAAAAATATAAGTGCCTCACCGGGCTTTGTTGTTGTTGGTGAAGTCGGACTCGGCGGCGAGGTTCGCAGCGTTAGTCACATCGAAAAGAGAATTCAAGAAGCTGAAAAACTCGGCTTTGAACAGATTATCCTGCCGAAGAGCAATTTAAAATCCGTATCTATTAAGAATAAAATAAAGATTCACTCGGTTGAAAATATTTTAGAGGCAATTCAATTAACTATAGGTGAATAGTTTTATTTACCGAGAATTTTATTAACAGCACTTTTTAACCTCTTGACTGCTTCTTCCAAATTATTCATAGATGTCGCATAACTCATTCTCAAATAACCTTCGGCGCCGAATGCACTGCCGGGAACGGTCGCTATCTTTGCTTCATAAAGAAGATACATCGCCAAGTCGAAAGAAGAATCTACTTTAAGTACATCGGTTGAATGATGAAACAATTTGCTGATATCAGGAAAAAGATAAAACGCACCTTCTGGTTTATCGCAGCTAATTCCTTCTATCTTGTTTAATTCCTCGTGAAAAAAGTTGCGGCGCATTTCAAATTCCTTCCGCATAAATTCGACAGCTTCTTGCGGGCCGGTAATCGCTTCAATTGCGGCTTGTTGTGCAATTGCATTTGCGTGGGAAGTTGAATGACTCTGCAGTTTGTTGATTCCGTCAATAACGTTTTTTTGTGCCGCCGTATAACCGATTCTCCATCCGGTCATCGCGTATGCTTTTGAAACACCGTTTATAAGAACCGTTCGTTTTTTTATTTTTTCACTCAAACTGGCGAAACTTACAAACTCGAAATCATCATAAGTAAGTTTTGCGTATATCTCATCCGCTATCACAAATATGTGATGCTTTGAAACTATCTCCGCAATCTCTTCAAGTTCGTTTCTTGAATAAGCCGCGCCTGTAGGATTTGAGGGATTGCATAATATCAAAGCTCTTGTGTATGGGGTTATTGCTTTAGTCAATTGTTCGGGGGTCAACTTGAATCCTGATTCCCTTGTTGTTGGGATTATAACTGCTTCACCATGAGCAAGTGTTACCATCTGCGGATAAGAAACCCAGTATGGTGCAGGAATTATAACCTCGTCGTCAACATGAACTGTTGCCATTATTGTGTTGTAAACCGACTGCTTTGCCCCGTTTGATACAATAATCTCGTCGATGTCATAATCAAGATTGTAATCCATTTTCAAACTTTGTGAAATAGCTTTGCGCAGTTCAATTGTACCGGCGTTGATTGTATACTTTGTATGGTTATCGTCTATGGCTTTTTTTGCCGCATCTTTAATATTTTGAGGAGTTGGGAAATCCGGTTCGCCGACACTTAGATCTATTATGTTCTCACCGCTTGCTTTCATCATTTTTGCTTCTGCAGCAATCCGCATCGTTGGGGAAACACCTACTTTATCAATTCTTTTACCAACGGAAAGTTCGTTTATTCTCATAATGATTTTTAATTAAATGGTTGGAAAAATAAGCAGCAATATAATGCTTGCGGGTTTAATTCAAAAAGAATAATAAGTTGACAAAAGAAAAATGTTGTCAATTTGATAGAAAGTTAACAATCAATGTTTTGAGGCAAAATGGTTAACAGCATCCTCCCGGTTATTAAAAATCTTAAACACCTTATCCATATATGTTATCATAAAAAGTGTTGAAGAATGTTCCTGATCATAAATTAAGACTATTTCACCGTTCTGGTCTATAATGCTTTTATGTGATTTTACCAGCACCCCGAGGAAGGTCGAATCGATGATGCTGCAATTCGAAAGATCCACGACAATGTTTCTACTTTCGTTTTTTATTGAATTAATCATATGATTGAGGAACGGCTTGGAGTGACTCAAAACAGCTTTTTTCAAGTTGACACTCACGATAAGTACTCCATTTACAAATTCATTTGTGAAGCTTTCTGTTGATTTGAACGGAAGCTGAGAAATTGATTTACTTTCATCACTTTTTAATCCATAAGATTTGTTTGGTTTTGCTCCGAGATTTTCAAGTTTCGTTTCGGTTATTTTTTTTGGTTTTTCGTGCAGAAAGATTTCCAAAATTATACCCGGTTTTATTGATATTGCTTTGTAGATCCTTTTTGTGTCGGCTTGAATAGCATCAAGCCCGAAATAATTTTTTTCTTCAATTGTTTTAATCTCTTCTTTTCTCGTGAGAATTACCTCGCCTTCAATTACAAAAAATATAGAGTTCGCTTCTTCTCCCGGACGGAAAAGTATTTGATTTTTTTGAACGTGAAGAAGGTTTGTTCTTACACCCTCAAGATCAATTTTAGAGATGTCACGCTTTGACTTATCTTTTGATTTAATATGCTGAATCAGTTCGTCTCTCGTCATTGTACCCCGGAGTTTGTTTTTAATTCAATTTTTATAATTGAGAAATCATCATCAAAACCATCTGAATTTTTTAAAGAGGCAAGCTGGGAATGAATATAATCAAGTGCTTCTTCTTTTTTGTTTAACGATGATTTCAAAATTGAAAGAAAGTCTTTAAATTCTAAGTTTGATTCTAAGTCATTATGAATTTCAAAACAGCCGTCGCTGAAAAGAAAAATTGCATCATCTTCAGATAGCTGGTAAACCAAATTATAATATTCATAATCCGGGAATGCCCCGATCATCATTTCTTTGTTTCCGAATTGTATTATATCACCGTTTGATATTCCTATTGCAGGAGGATGGAAGGCTGAAGCACATGTTAGTTCAAGAGATGAAAGATTAAGCACGCCGTACCATAAAGCAAAATATTTATTATCGTGTTCTTCCATGTCAAAATTCTTATTTAAATTATTTAGAACCTCTGCCGGATTGTAAAAATCTGTGTTTCTTAACGATTTCGCTTTAATAATATTGTGGACCGTTGTGGACAAAAGTGCTGCACCGACCCCGTGTCCGCTTACATCAATCAAATAGAATAAAAAATTATCTTCATCGAGAAAACTGTACCCGAAGGAATCTCCGCCGAGATGAGCCGAGGGAATGAACTTCCAATCAGTTGAAATTTTTTCGTTTAACTTGGGCGGAAGAAGTGATTGAATATATCTTGCAGCTTGCGATAGTTCGTCTTCAAGTTGATTGTTAAGTCTTTCTAATTCTTTTCCGGTTTTTGATTTATATCTGTATCTGTTGTATAAACCGACAGCAAGAATAAACGCAAAAACAAATGCTCCGATAAACGAATTTCGCCAAAGAGTTTGAATTTCGTTTTCTTTTGCAAGCACTTCAATTTGAGCCTGCTTTTTTTCGTTCTGATATTTTTTTTCCAATTCATGAATTTTTTCAACATTAGCTATGTTAGACAAACTATCAAATAATGCATTATATTTTATTTGATTCTCATATGCGTCGGCAAAATTTCCTTCTGCAGAATCTACCTGGGCAAGTGTTTTGTAACTGAGGAGTCTAAATTTTTGATACGAGTTTTGAGAATTTTTAATAGCTTGATTGAGGTATTCTCTGGCTTTTGAAAATTCTTTTTGGATAAAGTAAAATTCACCGATCGAATTTAATGATGCAGATATTACTTCAAAATTATTTATGTGGTTTGCTAATTCAAGGGCTTTTTTGAGATAATATTCGGCCTCATCATAATTTTTGTATGCTTTATAAACATTGCCAATGTTGTAATATGAAACACATACTTCAAAATCATATTCGATGAATTCATAATATTCTATTGCTTTAATTTTATAAGCAATTGCTCCTTCATAGTCTTGATCTATATCCAAAAGAATATCCCCGATCAAATCATTAAAAGCCGCTATTCTTTCAAGATCATTTTGAGCTTGGGCTAAATTTAATCCTGATTCAGCATAACTTCTTGCCAGTTCAAACTCACTTCTACTCATATAACTAATAGAGATACCATAGTAACAATTAATAACTCCAGCAGTATCCTTTAAATTCTCGTAAATTTTCAACGCATCAAATAAATAGGTTAGAGAAGTTTCAAGATCACTTCTAAAATAAGATGATCGAGCTAAGTTTTTTTTAAATGAAGCCTCATAAGACGGTTTGTTCATTTCTTGCGCTAGTGCTACTCCAGCATTAGCAAAATTTACTGCCGAATCAATATCGATGTTTAAATATAGATATGATAATTCGGCAAGAGCAGAAATTTTTTCTTCCCCGCTTTTTTCGTCAAATTCTTTTTTTAACGAATCCAATTCGTGATAATTTTGGGAATGTATTTCCGCGTGGAAAAGGAATATGATAGCGCAAATGAAATATGAAACAGCCTTCAAATACATCATTATAACTCATAACAAGGTTTTGAACTATTTTTGAAATATAAGAGTTGAAGAATAATAAGACAAGCGGTATGATTATTTTTTTGAAAATCTTTATTTGTTGAAAATAGCAACATCCACTTATTCAAAATCATTATCTTAAAGGTTGATTGAAAAAACGAAAATTCTGCTAGATTTAAAAATGGAGGGAATTGCTGCCGTAAATTAAGACAACTGCTTTTAATGCATTTTCTTTATAAATCAGATTCAAGATTAATGAAAAGTATTCTTCCGGAATTGTGTTGATCAAATACGAAAGAGCGCAACAATAATGTGATATTTATCAATCCTCGGCACTGTTCGACAAACTGTTAGTCAATTAACCCAGAAAACATTTGCATTTAATTCAGGAGAAATTATTTTTTAAACTATCCTATTAGAAATAATCTCAATAAATATAATTTCTAAAAGCGCAAAAGATGGCGATAGAATTTAAATATCAGATCAAAGACGAAATAATTTTCTCAACTGCTTCCGGAAATGTTAAGGAAGTTGAAGAGGTTAAGGCTTACGGTAAATCGCTCATAGATCTGTGTAAGAAAAATAAACTCAACAAAGTTATTTCCGATGAAAGAAATGTAAAGTATTCTTTGAGTCAAATTGAGCTTTATTCCCTTGCAACTTATTACAGGGAACTATTGAATACCGTAATTAAAAGTGCTATTGTATGCAGAGACGAAGAATTTGATAACACACACTTTTGGGAAACTGTATCGGTAAACAGAGGCTTAAACGTAAAAGTATTTACGGATATAAAAAAAGCACGAAGGTGGGTCGGAGAATAAACTTTTTCTTTACCTTAACTAAATCTACATCATTTCTTCCATTTTATGCTGCATCCGATACTTGGAATTTGGTTCTGATCCACCGGTTCTCCATTCAATATTGAATCCAAAGCATTTCTTAGATCTTTACCGGTTACCGGTATGTCGTTTTTCGGGCGGGAGTCATCAAATTGTCCTCGATAGACAAGCTTTAAATCCTTGTCAAAAACAAAAATGTCCGGTGTACATTCGGCACCGTATTTTTTTGCGACTTCCTGTGATTCATCATACAAGTACGGAAATTTGAAATTTTTCTTCAATGCGATTTCTTTCATTTTTCCCGGAGAATCTTCCGGGTAATTAACAACATCGTTCGAACTTATCGCTGCAAAAGAAATTCCTTTGTCAATATATTCATCGGTTAACTTTACAAGTCCGTCAAGTATATGAATAACATAAGGACAATGATTGCAGATAAACATAATTACTGTTGCTTTATCCGATCTAATATCATCGAGCGTAAGTTTCTCTTCTGATACAACATTGGTTAATTCAAAATTTTGTGCGGGTGTTCCTAATTCGATCATTTTGCTTGTTGCAGCCATGGTTCTCCTTTAGATAATTGTAACAAATATAAAACAAAAATATTTCCACTTTTTCAAATATTCTATAATTGCTTGCAATTAGTTTCATTTAAACCTATTTTTATTCGGATACCACGTCTTATATGGTGCATGCTTAATCTTATAACAACGGTGGAGATTGTAATGAATAATTTAATTTATTCCTTCTTCCTCTTTTTTACCTTCACAACATTTGCCCAATCTAATTTAACAATAAAATACTGGGATCAGAATCCCGGTCCCGAAGGCTCAAACCCGACTAATCTTATCGGTAACAGTTTTCAACTAAATGGAATAAATTACGGTCTTTCTTATGATGTTCAAAAAACATCAAATGAATTTGTAGAATTTTTTACATATATCTTTGGAGAAGAAGAACCGCGTAAAGTACTTTTTAATGTTGTTCGTGAGATCGCGTATTCAACACCGAGACGACCGTGGCAAAAAAAATATCTAAAAACGGTCCCCAAAGGACCGGTATATCGAGCAGCCACAACTTCGCTTGATTTAACCTATGGTATTAGGGTCGATTTTAATAATGACAACTTAGAAGTTGAAGAAGAGTTATTAACTAACGAAGGTTTTGCTTCAACTTTTATTCAACTCCCCGGGAGTATGATTAAAGGACTACGATACAAGAGCAATGAGGAGAAAAATCTGTTTTACAGTATGAGTACAAACGGAACAGAAAACTTTGAATTGTGGAAAAGTACTGAAACTGGAGTTGAATTAATAAAAGAAATAAATCCTGTGGGCAGTTCTTTCCCCACGGGTTTTACTCTTGTACTGGAGGATATCTTTACCCCAATCTATGATCAAGAATTCCCGATCGAAGGATTGGTTTTCTTTATGGCAGATGACGGAACGCATGGATCAGAACTATGGGCTACCGACGGCAGCGAGGAAAATACTTATCTGGTAAAAGATATAAATCCCGGTGAACTCGGATCGCTTTTCGGCGGGTTTACAGCTATGGGGACAAAAGTATATTTTAAAGCTTGGGACGGGATTCACGGTGATGAGTTATGGGTTAGTGACGGCAGTGAAGAAGGCACTTATTTGCTTAAAGATATTAACCCTAATGCAGGAAATTCTCAGGTCACTGGAATGTCGTTGATAAATGATGACTTGATATATTTTAGCGCAACAAACGGTGAAGGAAATATAGGACTTAACTACGAATTGTGGAGGACTGATGGAACTGAAGACGGAACTTATATGATTAAAGATATAAATCTAAACAATGAGGGAATCGGTTCTAATCCCTCGGGATTTACACAGTTGGGAGATTATGTTCTTTTCAGTGCTGACGACGGCACGACAGGAAGCGAACTTTGGATTACAGACGGGACAGAAGAAGGTACTCATTTACTAAAAGATATTAATATCGGGGAGGAATCGTCATTCCCCGGTAATTTTATTGAGTTCCAAGATCATCTTTACTTTACAGCAATAGATGAAGAGCACGGGCGAGAATTATGGCGTACTGACGGCACCGAAGCGGGAACAGAAATTGCATTTGATATTTGGCCCGGAGAAGAGAGCGGATTGGGTTACGTGGAATTTGTTAGTTTGGATACTAGACTTTTCTTCCAAGCAGATAACGGTCAAACGGGAATAGAACTATTCTATTTATCGACAGAACCATCTTCTGCGGAGGATCAGGAGTTATTCCCCGAAAAATTTCACTTGAGTCAAAACTATCCTAATCCTTTCAATCCATCTACAGTAATAAAATATTCTATCGCCGGGCAACAGGAATTTGTTACGCTCAAAGTGTTTGATGTTCTCGGGCGCGAGATTGCTACACTAGTAAACAAAAAACAATCTCCTGGAAATTATTCAGTCACATTTGATGCTCGGGAACTTTCGAGCGGTGTTTATTTTTATCAATTAACGGCCGGAAAGGCAAAAGAAACCAAGAAAATGATATTATCCCGATAAATATTATCCTTAAACTTGATTTTCGGCATCAAAAAATTTATATAATTAGAATATATATTATTTAATAATCGTTTGATATCGGTTGAGAATATCGGTATTTTTGTATGCTGATAATAAATCAACTGATCCAATCTTAATTGAACTACATATTCCGAATACGAGCCATATCGGTAAGTTTTTGAAAATTCTCGCTCACGCAAACTGTTGTTTTTAAAAGAATATTTGGTTAATTAAAAAAAGGATCGGCTAAGTAAGACGAAACTCATTGATGTACTTGAATAACGGAGGAAAGAATGTTAACAATTAAAAGAATTAATAACGAAAACGAATTTGATGAGAATGTTGATAGAGAAAAACTGGTCGATTTTTTATTCAAACATCTGGATCAGTTTGGTGATCCAAAAGAACAGATTAACAAATGTATCGATTATGCATTTTCAAAATCCGAAGGGAAAGGCGGATTTCTGCTTGCCGGTCTTTTAGATGATGAACTTGTCGGCGCTGTAATAATGAACAAAACCGGGATGATCGGCTACATACCTGAGAACATTTTGGTTTATGTAGCAGTTGATGCTTCAAAGCGAGGACAAGGAATAGGAAAGCAGTTGGTGGAAAAAGCGATCGAGGAAAGTAAAGGGAATGTTAAACTGCACGTTGAATATGATAACCCTGCAAAACGGCTTTATGAAAGAATCGGATTTACAAACAAATATGCCGAAATGCGTTATATAAAGTAAACGGAAAACAAATGGGAACGCTTAAAATTAATGTAAAAAACATTATAGGAAACATAAGGAAACTTAACAAATATTTTTATGATCAGAATGTCGAGTGGTCGCTGATAACAAAGATGTTCGGCGGGGATAAAGAGGTACTTGAAAAAATTCTTGTTGATGAATCAATTAAAAAAATTCACTCAATTGGAGATGCGCGAATTTCAAATCTTAGGACAATAAAAAAGATCAATCCGGAACTTGTGACGATGTACATTAAACCTCCGGCTGTAAATCAAGTTCCGAATATTATTAAGTACGCCGATATCTCAATGAACTCATCTTATGAAACAATTGCCGAGTTGAACAAGGAAGCAAAAAAATACGGAAAAGTTCACCGCGTAATTGTGATGATTGAAATGGGCGAGCTTAGGGAAGGTATCCTTAGAGAGAACATCGTAGACTTCTATCAACGGATATTCGAATTGGAAAACATAAGCGTAATTGGTCTAGGTACTAATTTAGGATGTATGTATGGGATAGAGCCGACTTACGATAAGCTTATTCAGCTTAGTCTTTTCAGACTTCTTCTTGAAGAAAAGTTCAAAAGAAAAATCGAACTTATATCCGGCGGTAGTTCAATAACTCTTTCATTGTTGAAGCAGAACAGACTTCCGAAAGGTATTAATCATTTGCGAATAGGTGAGACTGCATTTTTCGGCAAAGATTTGATAACAGGTAAACAGTTTAAAAACCTTTCTCAAAACACTTTCGATTTTTCTGCTGAAATTTTAGAACTTGAGTGGAAATCGAATCAACCGGACGGTGTGCAGAGCGATGCAAGTATAGGGCATACAGTTGATTATGAAAAACTTCCTTTGGAAAGCTGGAGAGCAATTGCAGATTTTGGAGTAATGGATGTTGATGTGAATGATCTTACACCAAAAGATAAAGATGTTAAATTCTTTGGTACAACTTCGGATATGACGGTTTATACATTGGGAGAAAATAAAAAGAAATATAAAGTCGGAGGAAAAATACATTTTAATCCAAACTACATGGCAATTGCAAGATTAATGAATTCAAGGTACGTCACTAGAGAATTTGTTTAATAGTTAGGAGATTTTTTGGATAGTCCTCTTATCCAGTACGGAATAATAGCGCTTTATTTTACTTTCATTTTAACCAAGGGAATAAGAAAATCTAAAGAGATTAAAGATCAAGAGGATTTTCTTGTTGCCGGCAGAAACATAGGCTGGCTTCTTCTGCTTGCTACTATGAGTGCTACCGTCCTTGGCGGCGGCGCATCAATCGGATCCATAGGAAAAACTTACGAGTGGGGAATCGTGATGCTGCTCGTCACGACGGGGTGGTATTTTCAGTTTATGTTTTCCGGTAAGTATATTGCGCCTTACTTCAGGGAAGCAAAACTTTACACGGTTGCCGGTTTCTTCGGTCACCGTTTTGATAAACGATCAAGATTCGTATCATTTCTTCTTTCACTTCTCTTCTCGGTTGGAGTGCTTGGAGCGCAGCTTGTTGCTTTCGGTAAAATCATTAATTCGATGCTTCCTGAGTTTACATATCTCTGGGCAGTTTTAACAGGAGCGCTGATTGTTATTGTTTACAGTACTGCAGGAGGACTTCTTGCAGTAATCTACACAGACGTTTATCAATTCTTTGTTCTCATATTCGGGTTTCTTTTTACTGTAATTATGTGTATTCCCGAACTTATCGAAAATCAATCCGAAATTGCAAATACAATTCCTCCCGAATTTTTCAAACTCGACGGTGGAAAAGGATTGTTGTTTCTTGTTTCAACTTTTCTGGCATTCTTAGTCGGCGAAACTTTTGCCCCTGGCTATGCAACTCGTTTTTGTGTCGGTAAAAATATTAAAGAAACAAAGAAGGGAATTTTCCGTGCGGGAGTTTTGCTGTTGTTTACATTTCCTGTAGTACTCTTTTTCATTTCGTTATACTCAAAACTATTCTTTCCGGATATCGATCCAGAGCAGGCGCTTCCTCAAACAATACTGCGGCTTCACAATCCTTTTGTATCCGGATTGATTATAGCAGCGTTAATGAGTGCTGTAATGTCTTCGGCGGATTCAATTCTTAATTCATCCACGGCAATTTTTATGAAGGACTTTTACGAAGAATATCTCGCGGAAAGGAAAATATCTGCATCACGAGGATTGCTTTATGCACGAATAAGCACGGTAATTATTGGGCTGCTGGGAGTTATTCTTGCAATTCTTCTTCCTGATGTAATTGATCTTCTTCTTCTTACATATTCTGTTTGGGCGCCGGGAATTTTACTCCCGGTAATTATCGGAGTGTTTGTAAAGAAAAAAAGCGAAAGACATAATTTTATTGTTTTTCTCACAATGGTCGCTTCGGTCGTCCTTACTTTGATATATGTTCAAACTAACTACGCGGATTCCGTTCAGCCTGTTGTTGCAGGAGTAGGGTTTTCATTAATTATCTATTTCTTCCTCAATCTTCTATTCAAACGCAGCGAGAAATAAGAGATTATTTCGAAAGTTTATTCATATTTTTCATAATCAAACAAACTGTTGCAGGTAGATTATGTTGAAATTGAAATTCAGTTTAACCGCACTATTCGTGATATTTTTAGCGGGTTGTGTAGGGATACCCGATAATGTTGAAGCAATAAATGATTTTGAACTTGAAAGATATTTGGGGCGATGGTATGAAATTGCTCGGCTTGATCATTCGTTTGAGCGTGGACTTTCAAATGTTTCTGCCGATTATTCAATGAGAGACGACGGGGGTGTAAAAGTTATTAACCGGGGCTTTAACGATGAAGAAAAAAAATGGGAAGAAGCCGAGGGCAAAGCATTCTTTGTTGAAACTCCTGATGTAGGGAGATTAAAAGTATCATTCTTCGGCCCGTTTTACGGAGGTTATAACATAATCGAACTCGATAAGGAAAATTATTCCTTCTCGATGGTGTGCGGTCCCGATACAGATTACTTATGGATTCTTTCACGCACGCCGAAGATGGATGAGACAATACTTATAGAACTTGTCAATTATGCCAGCAAACTTAGGTTCGACACTTCGGAATTGATATTTGTTGATCAATCGATGAACGAGTGATTTCTGTATGAGAGTGAGATTTGAATCAAAAGTAGATACCTGGCTGAAAACTATAATTTGGGTTTCACAAATTATTCAGATCGCCATCTTAATTTTTTTATTTATCGACGAACCGGAGAACGAGATAGCAGTTGTAATAACGGTGCTTATTTTGCTAGTGTCAATTTTATTCGTGTTCTGGATTTATTTTGGGACATTTTATGAGGTTGACCGGGAATATTTGTACGTAATTTCAGGTCCAATAACATGGAGAATTAAATTAACAGAGATAAACGAGATAAGAGAAACTAACGATGTTCTTTCAAGTCCCGCTCTTTCATCGGACAGGCTGAAAATAAAATTCGGAAGAAAATCAATTATGATCTCGCCGGAAAATAAAGAAGCATTCGTTGAAGCATTAGGTTTCGATCTCGATAAGGTAATGAGGAGAAAACAAAATAAGTCTCGCCGATAATTATTATTTTAATACATAGTAATTTCGGATGAATAAAATATTTGGGGGAAATATTTGTCACATCGAACGTCATATCAGAAGATTTCTAATTTATTGACTTTCTTTTCCTCCTTCGAAACAATAATTTATTAATTGTAAACATTAAGTATAGGTACGCTATGCCTCAACAGACTGCAGAAACGAATATGAAAAGATCATCCTTTACCGATTCATTGAAAGAATATTCATCAAAGATTGATACGTTAATCAACAATTCAAAGCTTCCGAAATTCCTCAAGAATAAATTTATTCTGGGTGCGATAGTCATTCTGATAGTTGTTTTAATAATTTCGTCGCTTACAAGTTCCTCAGTTGACTTAACGAATATTCCCACTTATAACGTTAAACGCGGAAAGTTTCTCGTATCAATAACCGAAAGCGGAGAACTGCGCGCTAAAAAATCGATCACTGTTTCGGCTCCGAGAATAAGAGGAAATCTTAAAATAGTTGATATGGTTCCCGAAGGAACAATTGTGAAACCCGGAGATGTTATAGTTAAATTCGATCCTTCCGAAGCTCTTACAAAACTTGATGATGCAAAATCGCAGCTTGAAATTGCAGAATCGGATAAAAAGAAACTGCTCGCAAACCACAAATCTGCAACTGCACAAATGGAATCCCAGTTAAAAAGTGCGGAGTTAAGTTATGAACTTTCGAAATTGAATTTGAGTCAGATGAAATTTGAAGCGGAAGTAAAACAGCAGGAAGCAAAACTTCAGCATCAAAAAAACGAATTGAGTTTTGAGCAGACAAAACAAGAGTTCGAATCGTTGAAGATAATTCAGCAGTCTGAACTCGACAAAATGGAAATTGAAATAAAACAAAAGAAGAATGAGTTAAGCGAGGCGGAAAAAGAACTTGAACTTTTGACACTCACCGCGCCGGCAGAAGGACTAGTAGTCTATGCTCCAAACTGGGGAAACCAGGGAAGAAAATATGCAATAGGTGATCAGCCCTGGCGAGGTGCGGGAATTATTGAGTTGCCCGATTTATCGGAAATGGAAAGCATAACCTACGTAAACGAAGTTGATGTGAGCAAGGTAAAATCCGGTCAAGAAACTATCGTAAAACTTGACGCATTTCAGGACAGCAGTTTTTCCGGTAAAGTTACTAGTGTTGCTTCAATCGGGAAGAACAAAGAAAATAATGTTAATATAAAAGTATTCGAAGTCGTTATAAATATTCTTCAGAAGTCGGAAGTACTTAAACCGGGTATGACAACGAGCAATCAAATTGTGATGAATGAAATTGACGATGTTATTTTTATACCGCAGGAAGCAGTTTTTGAAATTGAAGGTAGAAGAGTAGCATTCGTGAAGAACGGAAATGATTTCGAAGAGGTGGAAGTGACGCTGGGTGAAAAAAGTGAAGATTATGTGGTTGTGTCTGCCGGACTTAAAGAAAACGATGTTGTTGCTTTGCAGAACCCCGAAGTGGCAGAAGAAGAATCAACCATGGAAGAACAAACGGTGCCGGCATCATGATGAAAGAATATGAAAATTTTAAGTTAGGGCTTGTTGAACTGACATCAAACAAAATGCGGACAGGTCTCACGATGCTCGGAATTATTTTCGGAGTCGCATCTGTAATTGCAATGCTCTCGATAGGAGAAGGAGCACGGCAGGAAACACTTGAGCAGATTGAAATTCTGGGGACAAATAATATTATCATAAACAAAAAAGCAGTTTCGGCAGAAGCTAAAAAGAAAACTGATGCATCGTTTTCGCCTGGGTTGACCTTAAAAGATGCAGCATCTATAGAAGAAATAAACCCGTTTATAGAGCACGTTACACCGCAGAAGGAAATGGAATTGACGGTGATCTATAAATCAAAAATTGTGGACGGTAGAATAATCGGAACCACCGAAACCTATCCCGATGCATATAACTCACGGCTGAAGTCGGGGAATTTCTTTACCGCACATCATAATGAAACTTATGCAAACGTTTGTGTTATAGGATCGGGGATAAAGCGCGAACTTTTCAGTTTTGAAGCTGCTGTTGGAAAGGAGATAAAAATCGGTGATCTCTGGTTCCGGGTTGTTGGAGTGATGAATCCCAAAAATATCTCTTCCGAAGGGGCGGAAAGTTTCGGCTTATCGGATTTTAATCTCGACATTTATATTCCGTATTCAACGATGGTTAATAAACTTGAACAACTCGATGAAGATGAAAATCAGTCCAGTATTGTAGGCGGGGGATTTATGATGGTGTTCGGATCTTCAACGGCTCAAGTTAATACCATCGACAGAACTTCGGTTGATAAACTAACTGCAAAAATTAAAAATGATGTTTCAATAACCAGCGCAGCCGAACTTATTGAGAGAACGCTTAACCGGAAACATTTCGGCATGAAGGATTATGAAATCATCATCCCCGAAGAACTTCTTGAACAAAAACAGCAGACACAAAAAATATTTAACGTTGTTATGGGGGCAATTGCCGGTATTTCTTTGCTGGTTGGAGGAATAGGAATTATGAACATTATGCTTTCAAACATTCTTGAAAGAACCCGTGAAATAGGAATTAGACGTGCGGTTGGTGCAACGCGACAGAATGTATTGAGGCAGTTTATGTACGAAGCAGTTGTTATAAGCATCGTCGGAGGACTTCTCGGAATTTTTCTCGGATTTATTTTGACGTCGCTAATCACTAGCTATGCTGATTGGCGTACGAGCATTACGACATTTTCAGTACTGCTTGCTTTTATTGTTTCTGTCTGTGTGGGTCTTATATTCGGAATTTATCCTGCAAAAAAAGCCGCTGAAAAAGATCCTATTGAATCACTTCGATATGAATAAATTGGAATGAAAAATTATTGGAAATTTTTATAGGTAAAACCATGAAATCGAGCATATTCATTTTCTTTCTGCTTTC
>JAGFIY010000030.1 GCA_024103215.1 Melioribacteraceae bacterium
ATTGACGATGTCAGTATCCGGGTTGCACACTGATTGCGTCGAACAGGTCGGCAGCGATGCCTACCTGCTCACTTACACCTACGGCACCGACCACCAGCGCGCGAAAAGCGAGCTGAAAAGGAACGGGATCAGCATTGAAACGCGGATCTATTGCGGGGCTTATGAAGAGCAGCGCCTGCCCGGCACCACCAACAAGATCCATTATGTGAACGGCCCCGGCGGACTGAGTGCCATGCTCGTGCAGGCCTAAAAATATTTTTACTTATCTTATTTAGTTGTCGTATTTGATGTAATCTGTCGTTGTAATAAATTGTGCTGCCCAGTCAGCAAATATTCTGGTTTGAGATGTTGTAAGATTGTAGGTATATTCAGCTAAACTATTTACAGCGTCAGGGTCAGCGAGGTTGTAGATTGCGCTCATCATTTCTTCATGTTTGGTATGTCTTTGTGCGTTTTCTGAGAAGCTTGCGAATCCGTAGTCTTGTTCTATTAGTCCGTTAGTTGCTGTTCCAAAATTATTTCCGTGTCCAGGTGGTCCTGATTGACCGACATCAGTGTAGTAGAAGTCTTCGTTTCCTGGTATGGTCATGTATTGCCAGTCTGGGTCACTTTGATCTACTGGTTCGGATATTCTGTATGGGTAATTTCCAAGGAGTGCTACTTTTATTAGTTCTTCTGTGTTTTCTTGTTGCACACTTGGACTTATGGGGTCGCCGGTTAGTGCTTCGAAGTGTGGTGATGAGTATATGAATTCTCCTCCGGGTATTTCGTCTGGGAACATTCTTATTATGTATCCTGTTCCGTGGTTGTGTGTTAGTATTCTTTTTACTTCTGCGCTTTCTAGGTCTACTAAGTCGTTTGTGTCGTTGTTGTTTTGTAGTTGGCTTCTTATTCTGTATAGCTTGATTATTCCTTGGTCTTCTAGATCTTGTAGGTTTGCGTTTACTGGCTGAAAATTATTGGAGGCATTTCTTTCCCATTTATACAAATTTAAGTCCATTGAACTTGGGTTTTCTTTGGTTGCAAAAGCAATGTTCTGATAACCACTTTTAGGAACGGGAGTAATAGTAATATTAGGATTATCAGCTGTAATATCTACGTTGATAACATCTCCGTTGTATTCATGATCTTCGCCGTCGACGTTCAAAATGATGCCGGCTACTACGTCTTCTTCCAAGATGTTTCTATGATCAATAACAAAAACGTATTGTTCTCCAGTCACGATTTTTTCTAGTTCTAGGTCTGCCGTCATTCCGTTTTGGTTGAATGGTATTGTTGTGTTGTCTGGGTTGTATCCGGTCTTTGAGCCATTGACATTAAGATTGTTTGGTAGTATTATGCTTGGACTGTATGGGTATGAATCAAAATTCAATGTAATATTATAGTTTCCTTGGCTGTCCGTATTGTCGGAGCTGTTTTGTATGTGGTTTCCGTTTGCTGTCACATTCACTCCCTGTAAATTATTCTGAGAATCATCCTTAACATTACCAGAAAGATTCGCTTGCTCTTGTACAATTCTTTGTTCTAAAACTAATTCTCCAACATCCATATCTTCAGAAAAATCAACAGTCTTACTAGAACTTCCCAAATTATCACCAGTCAAAATAACACTAGCTTCATTAAATTCTATCAGTTCGTCATCCGGATTTTGTGGGTTTACGAAATAGTCATAAACTATCCCATCAACATCAAATGTTCCTCCACTCACACTCACATAACTGTAGGTATTTCCATCAAGTTTTATTTCAGCTTGCATCCCTTCCAAATCAATCTCCGGCGCGGGATTGCTTGTATAACTTCCTTGAATAGAAGCACTTTTTTGTCGTGCAATCTGTTCTAATTCAACATCAAAAGTCTGACTAACATTTTCTATTGCCTCTTCAGTAACCGCATATGTTCCATCCAATGAAACAAATTTAATTGTGATCATTCCGTATGATGTTTTGTTAAAACTTCCACTCCCGCTGCTATACTCAACTCTTGCTGAATAACTGCTCCCATCCAACTGTATCATCTTCTTTGTTTCAGTGAAGCTATTTGATGATATTCTGTAGAAGTATATGCCGGCTGCACCTAATCCGCTAACTTCAAATCTATGTGAACCAGATCCATAATAGCTGTTTGAATAAATGATTCTGCCTATTACATCGAATATCTCAAATCTAAACTCTTCTTTGTAGGCTGAGTAATACTCTATTATTGTAGATGGATTGAATGGATTTGGGTAGTTTTGACTCAAGGAATAGCCCCCGGGATTATACGGTTCGTCATTGGCAACAGAAGTTAGAAGATTTTCAAAACCCCACAAACCATCGGCATCGGTTGTGTCCTTTCCGTAGACAACATCCGGGTGGTCTTTATCGGAGATTTTTATTTCGATGTTTGGGATACCGGATCCCTCAAAACGTGAGTCGGAAGTCTTTCCGTTAATGTTTATTGTTTGTGCCCACGTATTTATAGGCTGAGAGGTTATTATAAAAAATATTAGGAAAGCAAGTACCGGGCATTTTGATGTCATAATCTACACCGTTTGTTATCTTATAAACTTTGTTAAATATAAACAGATAATAGAATAATTTCAGAATTTTATAGATTTTTCAACAGAGCAGAGGGTAAGGTTATTAGCAATCAGCAAAGAATGATGAAGCAAGGTGTCAGAAGTCAGAGGGATAGAGGAATGAGCTTAAAATTTATATCCCCTTCTCTTATTTTGAGAAAGTGGATTTGGGGATAAACAAAGAGGTATAATGCGCTTGGTAATTTTCGATTTATTTTAAGTATAGATTTTAATTTTATGAGTTTACTTAATCCCAAAATCCATTTACATAAACTATTTTACGGAATCACTTATCAACTTTACAGAATAAAGTTAAGATTTTTTAGACTTTCTCTTCCTTCCGGGAGTGTAATTTTTTTCAAGTTCTAAGCATTCTTCATATGTCAAACTCGAAGGCTCTCGATCTTTCGGGATTGGAATATTTTTTTTCCCCGCTTTAAGAAACGCTCCCCACCTTCCGTTTTGAATCTGATAATTTTCATCCTCCTCAAAAACCTTGATTATCTTTTCAGCATCTTTTTTCATCTTTTCTTCAATCACATGAATTGCATCGTCAATCTGAATCGTATGAGGATCATAATCGTTTCCTAATGAATAAAACTTACCTTTGTATCTAAGATAAGGACCGAATCTTCCGATAGCTGCAACAACTTCTTCGCCGTCATAATCACCCACTGTTCTCGGAAGTTTGAACAGTTCCAGTGCTTCTTCAAGAGTGATCTGCTCAAGTTTTTGCCCGGATCTAAGTCCCGCATATTCAGGCTTAGCTTCAGGATCATCGAGATCCGTCAACTGTGCAACCGGACCGAATCGAGCCATTCTAACAGAAACTTGTTTTTTTGTTTTAGGATCTATTCCCAATATTCTTTCGCCCGACACTCTTTCACTTGTTTCTAGAGTGTGTTCAACTTGATCGTTGAAAGGATGATAAAATTCATCAAGCATCGCATGCCAATCGAGTTTGCCTTCTGCAATATCGTCAAGTTCTTTCTCAACATGTGCTGTAAATTTATAATCCAGAATTTTCGGAAAATATTCGAGCAGGAAATCATTAACTAGCATTGCAATATCCGATGGATAGAGTTTCCCTTTTTCAGCGCCTGTTATTTCTTTTAATCTTTCCGAAACAATCTTTCCTTCCGGCGATAAAGAGAGAGAACCATACTCTCGTTCAACACCAGGTCTTTCCTCTTTAACAACATATCCCCTTTTCTGAATTGTGCTTATGGTCGGAGCATAAGTTGAAGGACGACCGATTCCTAGTTCTTCCAATTTTTTAACGAGACTTGCTTCTGTGTACCGCGGTGCGGGTCTGCTGAACCTTTCAACTGCATTAATCTTTTGGAAATTTAATTTTTCACCCTTATTAAGCGGGGGAAGAATTCCTTCGGATTCGCTGTCCCCGTTTTCGTCATCAGTAGATTCAAGATAAACATTCAAAAATCCGTCAAATTTTATCACTTCACCTTTTGCAGTAAAATATTCATCCCTGTTTGAAAGAACTATCTTTACAGTTGTTCTTTCAATTTCAGCATCGCTCATCTGCGAAGCAATTGCACGCTTCCAAATAAGTTCATAAAGAGCTTGTTCGTCCGGGGTTCCGTTTATAGATTCTTTTTCGAAATAACTCGGTCTTATTGCTTCGTGTGCCTCCTGTGCGGATGAAGATTTAGTTTTATACTGTCTAGTGTGAGAATATTCCTTTCCGTTTCTTTTTATTATTTCATCCTTTGCAGCATTTAGGGCAAAGTCTGATAAATTCACCGAATCAGTTCTCATGTAAGTAATGTGTCCGGCTTCATATAAACTTTGAGCAACTCTCATTGTTCTTGCGACAGAAAATCTTAATTTTCGCGATGCCTCTTGTTGGAGTGTGGAGGTTGTAAACGGTGCTGCCGGAGATTTCTTAACAGGTTTCTTTTCAAGTGAATCAATTATAAAATCTGCATCTACACAACTATTTAAAAAATCCTCGGCTTCTTTTTGCGAATCAAATCTTTTGTTTAATTCAGCTTTAAAAATATTTTTCTTTCCGTTTGAATTGTTTCCAATGAATTCGGCGACAACTCTATATTTCGATTCGGGTTTGAAGCCATCAATCTCGCGTTCTCTTTCTACAATAAGTCTAACTGCAACCGATTGAACTCTGCCAGCGCTCAAGGATGGTTTAACTTTTCTCCAAAGAACGGGTGATAGTTTAAAACCTACAAGCCTATCAAGAATTCGCCTTGCTTGCTGAGCTTCAACCAGGTTATAATCAATATTTCTCGGATTTTTAATCGCATTAAGAATTGCATTCTTTGTAATCTCGTGGAATATTATTCGTTTTATTTTATCATCTTTTAGTTTTAAAACTTCTTTCAAGTGCCAGGCAATTGCTTCCCCTTCACGGTCTTCGTCTGAAGCAAGCCAAACCACTTCAGCATCTTCGGCAAATTTTTTCAAATCTTTAACTACATTTTTTTTGTCTGCCGGGACTTTATACAACGGTTTAAAATTATTTTCTATTTCAACACCGTTGTTTTTCTTCTCAAGATCGCGAACGTGACCGTAACTTGATTTAACAATAAATTCATCGCCAAGAAATTTTTCTATTGTTTTAGCTTTCGCAGGTGACTCAACTATAACCAAATTTTTAATCATATAAAATAATACCGTCTAATGTTTTGCAAAATTCGAAGTGGCAAGTAAATGAATTTAGGATAAAATTCAAAATTTATTTTATCGTGCATATGATAACAACCGGGGATAAATTCTTTTATAACAATATGTTATTATTCAAAAAGAAATAAAAAACCCGGCAGCAAAAACCGGGTTTTTAAAGGAACGAATGTTTACTTCAAATTATTTTTTTGTAAAAACTATTTCCATGTTTTTAAATTCCGTTCCTTGAACTTCCATATACATTTCGAGAAGCATTGTGTTATCTTCTTTAAAATGTATTGTCTGTTTAAATGGTTTATCTTTTCCTTCATCCATTGGATCGCAATAAGTGCCATTATAAGTAAGTGTTTTACCTTCTGCGTCATAATTGCCGGTGGCATACATTAAACCGGTTCCCATGTTATCGATCCATGTGGAGAAAAATTCTTTCTTTGCATTATCATAACCTTCAAGACTTATTCCTTCGAAAGGCATTCCCCACATTTCGCCGGAATGATGCATTTGCAAATATCTTCCTCCTAAAATCATTTCACCTTTTGCCTTACCTTCAGAAACTATTGGTTCAGCATCCGGCGTCATCCAGAATTTTGCTGTATATGTATAATCACCAACACCATGAGACAACATTTCGTGTCCCCAGCTCGGTGTCATATATTCCATCCAGACTTTCTGTTCATCGGTCATCTCCTGACCTTCTTGAGAAAATATTGAACAGAATGAAGCTAATAGTAGAAACAAAACAAAAGTTGTTTGTTTTAACATAGCTAACTCCTCTCCTTTTATAAATAAAATTATTTTATGTGGATAAAAAGTGGAGGAATAAATTAAACGAATATCAACTAAGTTGCAACCACCAACTAGAATTTTCAGTAATTATTTAAGATGTGCGGGTGCTTATCTGATTCGGTTTTCGTATTTTTGCGCTTCATCGAATGAGTTAAAATATCCCACTCGAACGCGATACCAATTCTGATTTTTACTGGAAATAAAAATATCCATAAGATATGCATCATGTCCGGCAGATTTTAACCTAGCCACTTCATTCTCTGCTTTTTCTTTGTTTCTCCAGGAAGATACTTGAATAGTGAATAAATTTCCGTCGGTCCAGATATTTCCTCTATAGTTTCTGTCGCTACTTCTATCATAAACAGTTGAAGGTTTTTTCTTTTCGGCGGGTGACTTTTCCGAAGTATTTTCATTTACCATTAAAACAGGTAATTCCGTTATTTTTTCCTGTTCCTTTTTGATGCTGTCTCTTTTTGCACGCACTTTTTCAACATCATCCGCAAGAACAGATTTCAGCTGCTTGCCTACAATAAACTTCAAAGTATCATTTGTTTCTGTTACAACAATATTTTCGGGTGTTTCCTCTTTTTTGTCTCGGTTCTCGGAAGGTTTTTGATTTAAAAGTGTTTCGAAATCGCTTTTGATTTCTATCGTTTGATCCTTTTTCACGTATGAAGTATCGATTTCTTGAGGCTGCACATTCCTTCGCGGAAGAAACTCACTTCGTTCAGCTGTGATTGAACCAGTGTTCAAATATTCTACAGCTTTCGCATAAATAATTTTAATTGTCTCGTTTGATTTAATATCGCTGGCAACTATGTCATTACCAATAATATTTGCACCGCTCGTTTCACCGATTATTCTTCCTTTATCATCGTAATAAAGAATTCCGATTGTAGAGTAAGTTTCATCCGCGGTGTTGAATAATAAATTTGATTTGACAGAACTCACTTGTCTATTAAACGGATTTAGTTCAACCGGTTTTCTATATTTTATCATACTTCTTAAGGTAAGATTTTTATTAAGCAGTTGAATACTCGAAACATCCAAATAAACTATCTTATCCTCAAGGTCCTGGATAATAAGCCATTGCCTGCTGCTTTGAGCGAGAAGAATTGATTGGACGAAAATTGTAATAAAAAGTATTGCTTTAATCATTTTTCTCAACAAAAAAAAGTAAGTTAACATTTTTTGAGTAATATTTCATTTTTGCGTCTAATCAAACAATTATTATTTTAGAGTAACAAATAATTTTGATTATGGATACTGAACTTTTAGCAAGACTTCAATTCGCATTTACAATTGCATTTCATTATTTGTTTCCCCCTCTAAGCATAGGTCTCGGTTTACTTCTAGTAATAATGGAAGGAATGTATTTAAAGACAAAAAGAGAATACTTCCAAACTATGACAAAATTCTGGGTTAAAATTTTCGCCTTAATTTTCGGGATGGGTGTTGCTACGGGAATCGTAATGGAATTCGAATTTGGAACCAATTGGGCAACTTACTCTAGGTATGTGGGAGATATTTTCGGAAGTGCCTTGGCGGCGGAAGGTATTTTCGCATTCTTCTTGGAATCCGGATTTTTGGCGATCCTTGTTTTCGGATGGAACAAAGTTGGTCCTAAAATGCATTTCTTCTCCACAATTATGGTTGCGCTCGGATCGATGATGAGTGCTGTTTGGATAATAGTTGCAAACAGTTGGCAGCAGACTCCAGCAGGTTTTCATATTGTTGGCGAAGGACTTCAAGCTCGTGCGGAAGTGACAAGTTTTTGGGAGATGGTATTAAATCCGTCTACACTTGACCGACTTTCTCATACTCTTTCGGCATGTTTCTTAACAGGAGCTTTTTTTGTTTTAAGTGTAAGTGCATATTATATTTTAAAAAACCGTGAATTAGATATAGCCAAAGCAGGAATTAAAATTTCTCTTATTGTTGCTGCCTTAGCCTCGCTGCTACAATTGACAACCGGCCACCAAAGTGCGGTTACGGTCAGCCATACCCAACCGGCAAAACTTGCTGCTATGGAAGCTCACTTCAACACATCTAAGTCAGCCCCGCTTTATCTATTTGGCTGGGTAAATGAAGAAAATCAGGAAGTGAATTTCGGTTTGCAGATTCCGGGTATGCTCAGTTATTTAATTTACGGTGATTCGGATGCCGAAGTAACGGGATTAAACGAATTTCCGGAAGAAGACAGACCACCGGTGAATATTGTATTTCAATCATATCATATAATGGTTGGAATCGGTTTCGGCTTAATATTGATTTCATTTTTAGGGATTTATTTCTGGTGGCGGAAAAAGTTATTCGATAAAAAATGGTATTTAATAATTTTGATTTTTTCTGTTCTCGGTCCTCAAATCGCGAATCAACTTGGATGGATCACAGCCGAGGTTGGAAGACAACCTTGGATTGTTTACGGCTTGCTCAGAACTTCGGATGCACTTTCCAAAGCAGTTGATGCAAATCAAATTTTATTTTCGCTTATACTTTTCGGTATAATATATCTTTTACTCTTCATATTATTTATTTATCTACTCAACGATAAAATTAAAGCAGGACCTCAAAAATTAGCTCACAGCAGTTCAACGGAAGAATAATGGAATTTACATTTGATCTAAATACTATCTGGTTCATACTGATCGGTGTTCTACTAGCCGGTTATGCAATACTCGACGGTTTTGATCTTGGCGTCGGTTCACTTTATTTATTAACCAAAAGCGATAAAGACAGAAGAGTTTTGTTGAATTCAATTGGTCCGGTTTGGGACGGAAATGAGGTTTGGCTTGTAACCGGAGGCGGAGCCTTGTTTGCGGCATTCCCCGAAGTTTATGCTACTGTCTTTTCCGGTTTTTATACTGCATTTATTCTGTTGCTTTTCGGATTGATCTTTAGAGCTGTAGCAATTGAGTTTAGAAGCAAACAGCCCGGAAGAATTTGGAGAAGAAATTGGGATTGGGCTTTCAGCATAGCAAGTATTTTGATTGCATTTTTAATGGGAGTTGCATTGGGAAATATAGTGGCCGGAGTTCCTATTGCCGAGGATAGAGAAATGTATGTTTCTTTATTCGGATTGATAACGCCATATACTGTACTGGTGGGAATTACAACCGTTGCACTATTTATAATGCACGGAGCAATATATGCGGCTATGAAAACCGAAGGTGAGCTTCAAAAACAAACAAGTGGATGGATTAATAATTCCATAATCTTTTTTGCAATTTGTTATGTGACCACAACTATGGCAACTCTTATTTACTTCCCGGATATGGTCCAGCACTTCATAGATTTTCCATTCCTCTTTTTTGTTGCAGTTTTAAATATGCTTGCAATAGCAAACATCCCGAGAGAAATTCATCACGGAAGACATTTCAGAGCCTTTTTCTCTTCTGCCGCAAGTATATTTCTTCTTTTGTTTATCTTCGCTGCCGGCATTTTTCCGAATATTGTAAAATCTTCAATTGATCCGCAGTACAGTTTAACTTTGTATAACGCTGCATCTTCACAACAGACTTTGATGAATATGCTAATTATTGCAATCATTGGTATTCCTTTTGTGCTTGCCTATACAATCAGCATCTACTGGATTTTTAGAGGAAAGGTTAAACTCGACTCTAGTTCTTATTAGAAGAATGACAGAAGAACTTAATCTACCCTTGAGCTGGAATTGGATTCAGCAAGAGGCAGATTCAATCTCACGTTTTAAATTATCTAACAATCGAATCTGGATAACCTCCGCATCACTTCACACAGAAGAAAATGAATCCTTTCTTGAAATTTTAAGTAATTTTAAAGAAGAAAATTTACTTATTCGGGGATTAAATGAAAGCCAGAAAAATCTAATGTGTAGGAAAGGATTTGAAGCACTTTATTCTGGACTAGAAGCCGAAATTGATCTTAATAATTATATTAATCGAAAAAAATCTCTCATCGAACTAATTAAAAGAGGATTAAAGAAAGGAAGCGTAATTGAATATTCGGTAAATAAAATAACTGAAGAAAAAATAAATGACCTGTTGAAGCATTCCAGGCACTCCGATGAACCAAAATTAAAATATCTTTTTCAGACCGAAATAAACGAAAACATCAGAATTTTTGTGCTTGAAGATAGGACAAAAAATCTTCTCGGCGGAATTACGATTTCGAGAAATTCTAAAACGAAATATCATGCTGAGCTACTTATCAAAAGAAAAGGTGCCCCGGTTGGTGTTATGGAAGCCTTGATTGACGGAGTCTGTTTAAAACTGATCGATGAAGGTGTTGCAAAATTTAGTCTCGGTGAGGTTCCGCTAATTGTAAATAAGCCACTGAAGTTGAAGGGAAAATTTATTCACTTGTTGGGAAAGATCTTAAGCGCTAATTACAATTATAAAGGTTTGTTCAATTTCAAAAACAAATTCAATCCAAATTGGAAACCGTTATATATATGTGCTTATCCAAAAATATATTATTCAGATCTTGTCAAAATCAGCATAGCTTCTAATTTATTCAGACTTTTCCTTTTCCGCTTTCGGAAATTGATTTCTTAATCATCTCAACCAGCATTTCAAGATTATATTTTGAATTTATACTTAACCTTATAATTTCTTCATAATCTTTCAACACTTCTTTTACAGCAGATAAATTTTCTATCTTCAATTTTTGTTCTGTAAGACCAATTTTGGACTTCTCTTCAATAGATTCGTGTTTGCTTTGTTCAACTTTCTTTTCACTTTGAGAATTTACCTCAGAACCCGTTTCGATTGATACTTCAAGCATCGATGTCAAATGAACAGTCAGAAGCCATTCTATCAAGTCCTCAAATTTTTCTTTACTGAAATACCAAACTTCATCGTAATAATTAACATCGAGAAGAGCTTTTACATAATCGTCTTCCAACAAGTCAACTATTAAGTTTTTTGTCTTCAACATCTCCTGATCTTCTTGAGCAGAATGTTTTTCTTCCGAATAATTTTCAAGAAGATTTTCAAACTTCATCAAAACATTTAGAAGTGCAAATTCAAAGTAAAGATCTGATTCCCTTCCAAGCCGTTGAAGAATTTTCCTAACCGGAATTTCGAGTAGTAATTCTTCAATAAAATTGTTCTTATTTATTTTTTCATTTTCGGACAGTGATTTATCGACTGCATTTAAAAGAAGATGAACAAAATAAATTAAGTAGTTAGTCCTATAATTTGATTTCTCGGACAACTTCAATCTTCTAAATATATTTATCTGTTCTTCGGTTTTTGGTTTAATAATTCTGGAATTCAATAAATAGGTCAACCCACATGTTTTCAACAATCTTTCACTAAGATACCTCAAACCAGACCGTGCATTAGACTTAATTGTCAATTCATTTTCAAGAACATTTAAGAAAGCTTCAAACCTATTCGAAAATTGTACGCTGCAATCATCGATGTTGTTTGAATTCATAAGGTAGTGCATCAATTCTTTAACTTTCACTGATGTTAAAATTTCTTCGAACGAGTTATGGATAGGTTCGAATTCAAGTTCTAACAAAGTCCTTTCAATGGAAACCACACCACTTCCGTTTAGTCTGTTGTATAAATTTCTGTATTTGCCTGATGTATCGTAAACTTCACGAAAATCAAGAAGCACCATTGTTTGAAATCCTTTGAGTTCGGCATAAAATCCATTGCTGTCAATCGATGAACCTTCAACCAAAAACTCGAGTCCTGAAACGTGTTCTTTGTAAACGTAAAAATAATTCCATTCACTTTTTATTTTAAGAGCTTCAGAAAGTGTTAGATTATAAGTTCGATTTTTATTCATTGAATCCAATTTCGGAGTCGAGAATTTTATTTTGCCTTTCGCTATTTCATACCGGTTATTGAAAAATATCAATGCTCTTTCTCCACGGGCAAAGTTTGAATAAGCAAAAACATTTTCATTTATATTTCCGAATTGATCTATGAAATCATAGAAGTAAAAATTTTCAACCTGACTGAACAAAAATCGTTTCTTTATGAGCGGGAAAATTAATTTTTCATGTTTTTCGATTAACCACTGATTCGGTTGTTCGTTATAATAAGCTCGTTTGTATTCCATTCCATACTTTTCGTTATAACCTTCAACCTGACCGTGAGCAAACATAGGGAGACCCGGTAATGTTACCATTAATGAAGACACACCAAAATATTTATCATCAGCTCCGAATTGATTTATTGCCGTTTCTTCGTCAGGGTTACTCATAAAGTTTACATATCTTTTAAGAATCTCAGGTTCGAATTCAAGAGTGTTTGTTATCAGATCCCGATACTTTTCATTCTCCTCGTTCATCATCATATGCATAAAAGCACTGTTGTAAACTCTATGCATTCCGAGCGATCTAACAAAATATCCTTCCATAAGCCAGAAAGCTTCCGCAAGAAGAAGTGTTTCGGGCATCTCGTTATTAATTCTATCAACAACCTCACGCCAAAATTCTTCAGGGAATAAATCATCAAATTGTTTTTTTGTAAGAGCAAAATCAGCACGTGAAGGAATATCTCCACCTTTGCCGGGCTGCGGATACCACAATCTTGAAAAATGTCTTTTTGTTAATGTCATTGCTGCATCAAATCGAATTATTGAAAATCTTCGTGCAACATCCATTATCTTTTGAATAACGGCTTCGCGTACTTCCCTTTTGAGCATATCCAATTGAGCCGTATCATTCCATGGCATATTTGTACCATCATTGCCATGATATATAAACCTCGCCTTACCGGTTCGATTATCAATGTAACGGAAAACAACCGCTGCATCTGATCTTCGCCAATAACCATCCTCAATTCTAATATCGAAATCAGGATGTTCGGATAAATTTTCTCCCGTAAAACTGTAATTGGGAAACGGTGGAAATTCCGACTGGATAAAATAATCCGGTTTTTCAATCACCCATTTTGAATAAATCCCTGTATGGTTCGGAACCATATCGCTTGCTAACCTTATCCCCCGCTGTTTAGCGCGTTGATTTAGATTATTATAAGCTGCTTCGCCGCCTAAATCGTGAGCAATTTCATAATCGTAAAGAGAATAAGCCGAAGCAACTGCGTCAATGTTTCCCATTATGTGTTTAATCCGTTTAGAAGCCCGACTCCGCTCCCAAATACCGATGAGCCATAGTCCGGTAAATCCCCAACGTGAAAGAAGATCAAGTTCCTCGTCCGGAATTTGATCAAGTTTTGTGATTGATCTGCCGTATTTTTTTGAAAGCTGATCAAGCCATACATATGTGTTTTTGGCAAGTAGAACAACGCTCGGCATCCAATCAATATCCGCTGTAAATCTTTCAGGTTCATCGTAAACTTCGTTAATATCTTCGGCATAATTAAATGCTGATTTTCCCAGCACAAAGTTATCTGCGAATGCTATTTTTCCTTTATAAGCAGGGACCGGTGTAGGAGGTTTGCCGCCAAAAGATTCCTCGGTTAGGTATGTTTCTTTTGCAAAATCAAATCCCGATAAAATTTTATTCATAAAATCCGGACTTAACATTATTCCCCAATGATCCTTAACGTAACCAAGCTGGGCATAAAGATCTCTTGGATTCATCAAGATCGGTGTTTTGAGAAATGATAAAACATCCTTACCGCTTTTACCTATCGGTTCTTCGTTTTGAAAAAACTTTTCAGTTTCGGTCATTAACTGAAGATAATCTTCTTTTTTTTTGAGATAAGAATCATCAATAAGCTCTTTTACTTTCTCTGCCGCCGGATTGAAATTTGAAAGATAAAAAAGAAGTAATTCTTCAAGAGTAATTTCGTAATTTGATTTTTCCCCGGCGTAGTTTTGTAGATATTCAAGTGTTGAAAGCTTTCCTTTGTAAACATCAGTCGGGGGGAAAACCGAAACAAATTCAAACAAAATATCTTGAGTTTTTATTTCTCCGAAATGATCATAAAGTGTTTTTAGCGCTCGTTTAAATACACCGGGATTCTGCTTCTGCTCATACTCCCTTAATACAAAGTGATAAATTTCCTCTAGAAGACCCAGTGAATTAATTTCACCAGGACTTAATTTTTGATCATCACTTCTGTGCGTATTCACAAGATGAACAAATTTTCTTACAGCCGCGAAGTTTGCGAAGATTATTCTACCGGTTATCGAGAAAAATTCATCTTCGAAGTTATATTTTTTTCTAACTTCTTTCGCAATATGAAGTTCATACTTCGCGGAGTGGTTTTTGGAAGCAATGAAAGTTGTTTTCATTAATTGCCCATAAATCAGATTTGAAATTGATTTTTTAATATAGCTATTTTAACACTTATTTGCGGAGATAAGATATGAAAGGCTCCCGTTAAAGGAGCCTTAAATTTTAGAATAGATCATATGAAATTCCCAATTGAAGTGCTTCTTTCAACTGGGTTTTTACCGTTTCATCTTTATCATAAATCAGAAGCACATTTAAATTAACATTAATCAAATCCGTCAACTTTGCCATTATTGTTGTATCCCATCTTACGTCCCAAATATCGATATCCGAAAAGGCACTGAATAGAAACAACTCACTTTTAAGGTTAATTATTTCGGTTAACGGATATTGTGCTTTCGCAACGAATTCAACACCGGTTTCGAACTTAAATTTTTCCACTTCATCTGTTTCAGGATCGTCGGAATAGGAATTATAATCGCTGGTAAAAGTTTCCTTAAAACCAAATCCTAATCTGGCATTGAAGAACTCATTTTTATCATAAATTAAACCGATACCTTGATTAAGATAACCGGGATCAAAAAACTTGGATATTTGAAAACTTGTATCTGCTTCATAAGCGTAACCGCTTGTTATTACGGTTCTAGCAGTATTGCTTATGTAGGGATCAAAAATCCAATCAATTTTTTTTGAAAGAAGATTATCCATAAAAATTTCGTTGTCGGTATTCTTAAAATCATCGTCACCTAATTTTGTTCGTCCATAAGAGATCTTGAGTGAATTATCAAAAATCCAAGACGGTCCGTCATACTTAGCTGCTCCATTTCCAACAAGATTGTATGCAAGAGAGTTATCGCCTCCCTGCGCCCAATTACTTAAAGCAACTTGACTTATATTAAATCCTACAACCCCTGATGTTTTCCAATAGGAAGTATCTGCCGGAACTTGTTCCTGCGCCACAATCGCTACGGAAGACAACACAAGAAAAAGAATTATTTTTTTCATGCTATCCTCATATTATTATGATTGATGTATGTAAACGTCTCTCTGTGGAAACGGTATTGATAATTTATGATCGTCGAATGATTTTTTGACTGCCTCGGTTATGTCGAAATAAACTCCCCAATAATCGGTAGAATTTACCCATGGTCTTACATTAAAATTGACACTGCTGTCGGCAAGTGCAGAAACAACAATTTGCGGAGCAGGCTCTTTCAATATTCTCGGATCGTTTGAAATAATTTGATTAATGACATTTTTAGCTTTATCTATGTCATCACTATAACTTATACCAAATACCATATCAACTCTTCTCTTATCTTTTACCGAGTAGTTGATTATTGAATCTCCCATTAATTTGGAGTTTGGTATATAGATGACTTTGTTATCCGGAGTGATTAATACCGTAACAAAGATTCCAACCTCCTCAACGGTTCCCGACTGTCCAGCACCTTCGATAAAATCTCCAACCTTTATCGGTCTAAAAATTATCAACATAACACCTGATGCAAAATTAGAAAGAGAACCCTGCAGAGCAAAACCAACAGCAAATGCTGCGGCTCCTAATACTGCAACGAAAGAAGTAGTTTGTATTCCTACTCTATTTATCGCAGCTAAGATAACAAAGGTTATCAATGCAATTCGTGTTAAAGCAGTTACAAATTTTGAAAGTGTGGGATCGACATTTCTTTTGTTGAGAGTGTTCAGCAAAGACTTTGCTAAAACCTTTGCGAGCCAAAGTCCCACGACAAGAATTAATATTGCAAATAGCAAATTCAACCCATATTGACTTGCATAAAACTCAAGCTGTGTTATAATATTATCCATTATTACCTCTTGTTTTTATTGATACATTATTTAGAAATTTCAACTAAAATAAACTTTTTAACTTATTATACAAATATATTTAAGTCGCCATCCGCTTAAAGTCTAATTTCAGGACGTCTCTTTAAAGAGGTTAGGATTTGACTAATTCCTCTTGCATTGAAATTAGATACCTATTAAGGTATATTTTTTGTTTGTAATTTAATGATTCTATGACACAAACACCGTTAATGAAACAATATTACGACGTAAAAGCAAAATATCCGGATACGATTTTGCTTTTTCGAGTCGGCGATTTTTTCGAAACTTTTGATGAAGATGCTAAGACTGCTTCTAAAGTTCTTGGAATTACTCTGACCAAACGTGCTAACGGAAAAGCAGAGAATGTGCCGCTGGCTGGATTTCCACACCACGCAATCGATACTTATCTTCCCAAGCTTGTTAGAGCAGGTTTCAGAGTTGCTGTGTGCGAGCAGACGGAAAACCCAAAGTTTGCAAAAGGAATCGTAAAGCGGGATGTTGTCGAAGTTGTAACACCGGGAGTATCGCTTAACGATAAACTGCTCGATCATAAACAAAATAATTACTTAATGTCGATATATATTGAGAACGAAAATGCCGGATTAGCTTTCTGCGATATCTCAACTGGTGAATTCTTTTGCTTTGAAACAACTCAGTCAAAAATTTGGTCTCATCTTTCCTCTCTTGCGCCATCAGAGTTAATTATTGCAAAAGAACAAAAAGAAATTATAGAATCTAAAATCGAAAAATTTGCTTCCCCGCTTAGAGTGACTAAAATTGATAACTGGCTGTATGATTTTGAATTTGCTAACAGTCTGCTTCTTAATCACTTTCAAACCAAATCATTAAAGGGATACGGAATCGAAAGAATGAAGCTGGGGATTTCCGCTGCCGGAACAATTCTAAAATATGTGAAAGAAACACAGAAATCCGGCTTGAAGCAGATAAATAAAATTTCGAGATACAACAGTGAAGATTTTCTTCAACTCGATCCTTCGACAAAAAGAAATCTAGAAATTATTTTCACAATGCAGGACGGGGTGCGGGAAGGTTCATTAATCTCAATTCTCGATAAGACTGAAACTGCAATGGGCGGAAGGATGCTAAAAAAATGGATAACAGCACCTTTAAGAAACGGAAAGCAAATACTGCAGAGACAAGAATGCATAAAAGAATTTTTTAACAACAAAATGTTAAGAAAAAATATAAACGAGGAATTGAAAGAGATCGGCGATCTCGAAAGACTGATCTCAAAAGTGTGCAACGCGAGAGCAAATCCAAGGGAAATGATTGCCATTAAAACTTCGCTTAAAAAAATTCCTCTTATTCGTCAGCTTCTAGATCAATCCGAATCTAAAACTTTAAATGCAATAAACGAAAAGTTCAACGATCTTGAAAATGTAGTAACAAGAATTGATGAAGCTATCGTGGAAAACCCGCCGGCCAGTTTGAACGACGGCGGAATAATTCGAACCGGATTTAACGAAGAATTGGATGAACTTCGCGATATTTCTACAAATGCGAAAGGATGGATTGCAAATCTACAACGAACTGAAAGAGAACGTACGGGTATCCCCTCTCTTAAAGTGAATTATAATAAAGTGTTCGGATATTACATCGAAATAAGCAACGCTCATAAAAATAAAGTGCCGGATGATTATATAAGAAAACAGACACTAGTAAACAGCGAGCGGTATATTACACCCGAACTAAAAACTTACGAGGATAAAATTCTAAATGCCGAGGAAACAATTGCAGACTTAGAATTAAGTTTGTTCGATAGAGTCAGAACACAGGTTGCTGAGTCCACAGTAGAAATTCAAGAGAATGCAAAGCTAATTGCTATGCTCGATTGTTATACTTCACTTGCTGAAGTAGCGGATAATTATAACTATAGCTGTCCAAAAATCAATGACGACGAGATAATTGAGATAAAAAATGGTCGACATCCGGTTGTTGAAAGAATTTTGCCACCGGGTGAAAAATTTACACCAAACGATACACTTCTCTCAAATTCAGACTATCAGATAATATTGATAACCGGACCTAATATGGCAGGTAAATCAGTGTATCTTCGTCAAGTGGGATTGATAGTACTTCTGGCACAGATTGGGTCTTTCGTCCCGGCTGATTCTGCAGTAATTGGAATCGTTGATAACATCTTTACTCGTGTTGGGGCAAGTGATAATATTATAGGAGGTGAATCTACATTTCTTGTTGAAATGCAGGAAGCCGCAAACATATTGAACAATGCAACTAGCCGAAGTTTAATTCTGCTCGACGAAGTTGGAAGAGGAACCAGCACTTTTGATGGAATATCAATTGCATGGGCAATAACTGAATATCTTCACGAAAATCCGAAGACGCAGGCAAAGACATTGTTTGCAACACACTACCACGAACTGAACGAAATGGCAGACATATTTCCGAGGATTAAAAATTTCAAAGTTGAGGTCCGCGAAATAAATGATAGAGTAATTTTCCTTCACCGTGTTTCAGCAGGAGGAGCAGATCATAGTTATGGAATTCAGGTTGCACAGATGGCAGGTTTACCGGAGTTCATAACAAAAAGAGCCAAAGAAATTTTATTCAATCTCGAAGACAAAGAACTGACACCAAATGAAGTGAAGAAATTAAAGAAGAGAAAATTCTCAGCCGATGGGGATGTGCAAATCAGTCTCTTTGAATACAAGGATGAAGAACTTCGAAACGAAATATCGAATATCCCTATAGACAACCTTACACCGCTGGATGCACTAAACAAACTGAATGAACTAAAAAAGAAATTAAATAAAAACGAAAAGGATAATGATGAAAAGAATTAGGAAAATTGTCTTAACAATATTGATTGCATTGTTTATGATATCCTGCACTTCTAAATATTCACCTGAGGAGGAAAAATATATTGAAGAAATAGAAGCGTACAGAGAACATAAAGATTCTTTGATGCAGTTTGCTTCGAATTCCCCCTTCAATTTTAAAGAAAAAGTTGAATTTCATCCTTTGAATTATTTTGATGTTAAACCTAAATTTGTATTTAAAAGCAAACTTCACAAATATGAAAATCCCGACACAATAACAATTTACGGCACTCAAGGTGAACCGCGGGAAACAATCAGGTATGGATATTTACCGTTTACTTACAACGACACATTATACAATCTAAATGTCTATAAGACAAAAGCATCAAACGATGCATATTATTACGGAATTTGGTTTACCGATAGAACTACAAACAATGAGACTTACGGTGTGGGCAGATACCTTGATTTCGAATACGTTGATGAACCGGATCATATTTACACTCTTGATTTTAATTTGGCTTACAATCCATACTGCGCTTACAGTTCGGCTTACTCTTGTGCTATTCCAACCAAGGAAGATTACCTGGATTTAGCTATTTTAGCCGGTGAGAAAAATTTTCATGATTAATTAACGGAGACGTTGTGGTTGTAGTTGTTAAAAAAGACGCGAGTGAAGAACAAATAAGAGATATTCTAAAACATTTGGAAGATTACGGTTTTAAGACTCACGTATCAGTTGGGGAAATGCGTACCATTATAGGCGCAATTGGTGTTCAGCCAGATTTCGATATCAGAAAAGTGAAAATTCTTGAGGGTGTTGCTGATGTTTACAGAATTACCGATCCATTTAAACTTGCAAGCCGAAATTTCAAAAAAGAAGATACTGTTGTAAATATTAAGGATTGCAAAATTGGAGGGGACAATATTGTACTTATTGCCGGTCCTTGTTCTATCGAAAGCGAAGAGCAAATTTTTAGATTAGCAGAAATTGTTCATAGTTCCGGAGCAAAAATACTTCGTGGAGGTGCTTTTAAACCCCGCTCTTCTCCATATTCTTTTCAAGGTCTCGGCGAAGAAGGATTAAAGATGATCAGAAAGGCTGCAGATGAATTCGGACTTTTGGTCATCACCGAAGTTCTGCAGATCGGACAAATTGATTTGATAAGTAAATATGCTGACATCCTTCAGGTTGGTGCTCGTAACATGCAGAATTTTTCTTTACTTAAAGAACTAGGTCAATCAGATATTCCTGTGATGCTGAAACGCGGGTTATCAGCCACAATCGAAGAATGGCTTATGTCCGCAGAGTATTTGCTTTCGAGCAACAACAAAAATGTTTTCCTATGTGAACGAGGCATCAGAACTTTTGAAACTTATACCCGAAACACTTTCGATCTTTCTGCAATTCCGGTGGTTCACGAAAAGAGTCACCTTCCCGTAATTGCAGATCCTTCGCATGCGACAGGTCTTAGAAATCAAGTTCCGCCTATGGCTAGAGCTGCTATTGCTGCTGGTGCGGATGGATTGATGATAGAAATTCACGATGATCCTGAAAAAGCACTTTCGGACGGTCCCCAAGCACTTCTACCAAACCAATATTTAGACCTCATAAAAGAACTGAAGCTAATTGCTAAAGCTATCGGCAGAAATCTATGATCCAAAAAGTGACTATTGTGGGGTTGGGATTAATCGGAGGTTCAATCGCAAAGTCATTGAGAAAATCCGGACTCGATCTTGAACTATGGGGAATTGACAATACTGAAATTTCTCGAACTGCTTTAACTGAAGGAAGTATCGATGATGTAATTGGACTGGATGAAATATCTAAAAGTGATATTATATTCATCTGCACTCCGTTGAGAGCTACGCTTGAAATTATGGAAAGAATAGCACCGTTAGTAAAGAAAACAACAATAATTACGGATGTTTGCGGTGTAAAATCGGTATTAAGACAAAAATGGATATCGCTCAAAAGTGATGGTTTCTATGTAGGCGGACATCCCATGACCGGAAAGGAATCAGGTGGGTATTTAAATTCCGATCCTCTTTTATTTGAAAACTCTGTATACATTCTAACAAATGAGATAAACAACCTTCCAAACAAAGTTGAGTTAGTCAAAATAATAGAATCACTGGGTGCAAGAATAAAGATACTCGATGCAGACACTCACGATTCAATTGTTAGTAAGGTAAGCCATCTCCCTCAGATTATATCAGTCTCCCTTATCAACGCTATTACAAAAGAAGACGCTAAAGCATTAGATTTTGCTGCAGGCGGATTCCGGGATATGACACGTATAGCTTCATCCGATTTTTCAGTTTGGGAAGATGTTATAATATCTAACAGAGAAAAAATTTTGATAGAAATCGACCAACTTCAAAAGGAACTAGACGAAGTAAGAGAACTAATTTCATCCGGAAAAAAATCGGAATTGCGACAAAAGTTTGAACTTGCAAGAAAATCCCGGGACGAAGTTCCGAAAAATACAAAAGGATTTTTAACTCAATTATTCGATCTGTTTGTATTTGTAACTGACGAACCCGGTGTTATAAGTAAAATTTCAAGTGCTTTATTCGAAAAAAACATAAACATAAAAGATATTGAACTTTTAAAAATCCGTGAAGGAACAGGAGGTACATTTCGCATTTCGTTTGAATCTGCTGAAGATTCAGATTCAGCAAAAGTTATTATAAATAAGATAGGCTACGAAGTAAAAGCTGCCGAATAATTTTTTATTGTTTCAATTTATTAATTACAGCAGTAGCGCAATTTCTTCCGTCAATCGCGGCTGATACTATTCCACCGGCATAACCAGCACCTTCTCCACAAGGAAATAATCCGGAAACCTGGACATGTTCAAATGTAACTTTATCCCGTGGAATTCTAACCGGTGAACTGGTTCTAGATTCGGGAGCTAAAATTTGTGCTTCTTCGGTAAAATAACCGCGCTTCTTTTGCCCAAAAAATAGAAGAGCTTTTTTCATTCTTTCTCTAATTTCCTTTGGAATTATTTCATGAAGAGGTGTGGAAATAACACCTGGAATATAAGATGTTTCCGGAAGTGTAACTGATAGATCTCCGTTGACAAAATCTGTTATCCTCTGTGCTGGTGCCGTCTGTTTTGATCCTCCCGCAATAAAACACAAGTTTTCATAGTACTTTTGATACTCCAGACCGGCAAAGATTCCATGCTTTTCAAAATTTTTAAGATCATTTCTAGTTACGCTGACAACAAATCCAGAATTTGCAAATCTTGAATTCCTTCTTGAAACTGACATTCCATTAAGTACAAGTTCTTCTTTATTTGTTGAAGCTGGTACAATTATCCCACCCGGGCACATACAAAATGAATATACTCCTCGCTCATCAATTTGACAGGAAAGATTATAACTTGCTGCCGGCAGATTTACTTCACGTATCTTTTGTTTATATTGAATTTCATCAATAATTTGCTGCGGATGTTCGATTCTCACACCCATCGCAAAATCTTTCTGTTCTAGTTTAATATTTTTGCGATTAAGCAGTTCATAAACATCTCGTGCCGAATGACCCACGCATAGAATCACATTATCAAATACAAACTCTTCCTTATCGTTTATTATAATCCCAATAACTTTTGAATTATCGATAATAATATCAGTCAATTTTGAATCGAAATAAATTTCACCTCCCCCATTAAGTATAGTTTGACGGATATTATTAACGACTTTTGGAAGTTTGTTAGAGCCTATATGCGGATGAGCATCAATTAATATTTCTTCGGAGGCGCCATGCTCCACCAGTGCTCTTAATATTTCATTCACGCTGCCTCTTTTAAGGGATCTTGTATAAAGTTTTCCATCTGAGTATGCTCCCGCTCCTCCCTCCCCGAAACAATAGTTTGAATCAGGATTAACTAGATGATCCCTCATCAAATTACGAATATCTCTTCTTCTCGATTGAACATCTTTGCCTCTTTCAAAAATTACAGGTTTTAAACCCGATTCCAATAGTTTAAGTGCGGCAAACATGCCCGCAGGACCAAAACCAATTATCGCAGTTTTTTGATCCTTTCTAACCATATAAGTCGTTCTTTCAAAAGGATTATCGTGCTCCACTTTATCGATAAATACTCTGACTTTTAATCTATATATTGGTCTTTGCCGGGCATCAATCGAACGTTTGAGAATTTTTATTTCTAAAATTCTTTTTTGAGGAATGTTTATAATATTAGCTGCAGAAGAAATATGAGCTGAAGTATTATAAATATCTTTTGGAAAACAAGTTATCTCAATATCTTTAAACATATTTATGAAAAAATTTCATTGTATTTTTAAAAAGTAGATTTTATTGCACCGCCATCAACGGCAATTGTGCTTCCGGTTATATATCCACTGTGCTCCGAAGCAAGGAAGGTTATAAGAGAAGCAATTTCATATGCTCCACCTACTCTTTTTAATGGTACCGATTCTCCCATTGTTTTAATTTCATCCTCAGTTGTAATCCCTTTTTCATTTGCGCGAATCTCAGCCAATTCTATTAGACGCGAGGTTAATGTATAACCGGGAGCAACATTATTTACAGTAATATTATACTTACCAACTTCGTTGGAGAGTGATTTAGCGAAACCGATAAGTCCCGTTCTGAATGTATTTGATAACATCAAATTATCGACAGGTTGTTTAACTGATAGAGAAGTAATATTAATTATGCGCCCCCACTTTTTGATTTTCATATTTGGCAGCACCAATTCAGCTAATTTAACTGCACTACGTAGTACTTGAATATAAGCTTTATCCCAATCTTCATCAGAAAGTGATTCGAAATTACCCGGAACAGGTCCACCGCAATTATTTACCAGTATATCAATTTCACCAAACTCTTTTTTAACCTTTTCATAGGATAAAAAGATGGATTCCAATGAATTTAAATCGCATACTATAGAAAAGACATCGCGGTTATGTTTCTCTTTTAATTTATATGCTGCTGCTTCAATATTATTTTTATTGCTTGAAAGAATTACGACCTTTGTTCCTTCCTCCATTAACATATCGGCTGTCGCAAAACCAATCCCCTTACTTGCAGCAGTAATAAGAGCCAGTTTTCCATTCAAATATAGATTCATTGAATTCCTTTTTGAAGATTAACGATTTAAAATAAAAAATCCCGGACAAATGTGTACGGGATAGAAAAAGATTTTTTGGAAGGTTACTTTAAGCTCTCTAAATGTTTAGAAACAATTTCTTCTGTATCTAGAGCAATAACCAATTCTTCATTAGTCGGGATTCTAAAAATTCTCACCTTTGAATCATCTGTGGATATATCCGCCTCACCTTTCGGAGATTCATTTTTAGTTTCATCAAGTTTAAGACCAAGGTAGTCCATATTTGAACAAACATCTTTCCTAACAAGAGTCGAGTTCTCACCTATTCCACCAGTGAATACCAATGCATCAATTCCGCCCAAAGCTGCAGAATAAGCTCCTATATACTTTTTAATTCTATAAGTAAAGAGATTAAACGCTTCTGAAGCTTTTTTATCGTTTGCAGCTTTGGCTTCTTCAATTTCTCTCATATCGCTGCTTTCACCACTAACACCTATCAAACCGCTATGTTTGTTCATTAGTGTATTTGCTTCACCAATCGAAAGTCCCTCTTTACCCATAATATATAGAATAACCGAAGGATCCATATCGCCGCATCTTGTTCCCATAAGCAAGCCTTCGAGCGGTGTGAATCCCATTGATGTATCGATCGATATACCACCGTTAATTGCAGCAATGCTTGCACCATTTCCAAGATGTGCTGTAATTATTTTCAATTCCGTTATATCCTTTCCCATAAGTTCAGCTGCACGCTTAGATACAAATCTGTGAGAGGTGCCGTGAAAACCGTAACGTCTTATCTTATATCTTTTATATAACTCACGGGGAATGCCATAAAGATAAGCGTGTGGAGGCATCTTAGCGTGAAATGCCGTATCAAAAACGCCGCACTGAGGAGTATTCGGAAGTTGAATTGTAACTGCTTCTATACCTTTGATATTCGGCGGGTTATGAAGCGGTGCCAATTCGATATTTTCTTTCAATGCACGCATAACGTTTTCTGTTATTAGAACCGATCCGGAAAATGTCTCACCTCCGTGCACAACTCTATGCCCTACAGCATCAATTTCGTTTTTATCTTGTATTACACCGTGATTCGGAGAGAGTAAAACCGCAATCACATATTCGATTGCAATTTTATGGTCCAATATTTCACCAACAATCCTAATTTTTTCTTTTCCAGCGGGTTGATGAGTAAGAACTGCGCTCATCATTCCAATTCTTTCAACTTGACCTTTTGCGAGCGGAGCAGCAATTTCGGTATCGATAAATTGATATTTTATCGATGAGCTGCCGCAATTTAGAACTAATATTTTCATAAATATCTCTTTTCCTTAATTTATAATTTTTCCTTCGGCATCATACTTAAAGAATCCTTCCCCGGTTTTTTTACCAAGTTTTCTTTCACGTACTAATTTTCTTAGTATTGGACATGGACGGTAACGTGGTTCTCCGAGAGTTGACCAAAGTTGTTCCATCCAAGCCAGCACTTCGTCCAATCCCATCGTATCTGCCATTTCAAGCGGTCCCGTTTGAAAATTATAACCGAGTTTCATTGCTGTATCGATATCCTTTGCTTTCGCAACTCCTTCAAGCAGAATATGCATAGCTTCGTTGAGCAAGGGAACGATTGCTCTGGTCGTCACAAAACCCGGATATTCATAAACTTCAACCGCAGTTTTACCTATTTTTGCAGCAAACAATTTTGTAATCTCAACCGTTTTGTCGGAGGTTTCAAGTCCTCTTATCAATTCAACCAAAGGAATTTTAGGTACCGGATGAAGGAAATGCATACCAATAATTCTGTCACTGCGATTTGTAATCTCAGCAATTTTTGTAAGGCTTAGTGTTGAAGTGTTTGATACGCATATCGTCTCGGGTTTTGCAACTTCGTCCATCTTTTTGAAGAGCATTCTTTTCAACTGGAAATTCTCTTCAACTGCTTCGATTATAATATCGCAATCCGACATTTCGTTTAGATCCAAAGTCCAAGTAATTCTACTTAAAACAGCTTTCATCTCACTTTCGGTAAGACTCCACCTTGAAATATCTCTTTTCATTGATTCCGTCAGTTGAGCTTTAGCTGCTTCTAAAGTTTCTTCATTTTTTTCAACTATAAGAACATCCAATCCGGCTGCGGAAACCGTTTGAGCAATTCCCTGACCCATAACTCCTGCTCCGATAATCGCCACATAATCTATTCTTCCTTGTTCGACTTCTTTAGCTTTTTCACTGATAAGATCTTCCAGTTTTAATTTTTCTTCGGGCATACTTTTCTCATTATTATTATATAATTAGTAAGATTCTTCAACATTGATGCCAATAAAATTATTAAAATAGATAAAAAAAGCTCTATTTCAGTAATCTTTTTTATTAAAAATAATAATCGAGAAATATAAAATGAGAATCATAAATGCAAGGGATGTTAGAATAGGCTGGAAGTCATCAATACCCCCGGAAATGGATAAGTCACTCATTTGTGTGCCGAGTTCAGAAGTTTTAGGAACGATGTAATATAAAACATCAATAATTATTTCGGTCGCCTTGCTGTCGATAAGAGGGTAAAAATTTTCGCGAAAAGCAAGTATTGGTGAAATAATAATAAAAATAATGTATGAAAGCATCATTGCTAAAATCGAACTTTTAGTCAAAATCCCGACGATTATTATAAGTGAATAGAGCACGGCAAAAGTGAAAGTGATCATCGGAATTGAGTATAAAAACGCTGTTTCCCAAATACCAAACTTAATTCCGAAAAGTATCCACATTCCTATTACCAAATAAGCGATGTTAATAAACACAACAAGAGTCCCACCTAAAAATTTTCCTATAATAATCTGATAACGAGCAACCGGTTTTGATAATAATAGATCAATATTCCCTTTCTCCAGCATATTTGGGACTAAGCTCGAAACGCTGAAGATTGAAAGAAACAATCCGAATCCGAAAAGCGGACTTACGATCATAAGTTTCAGCCCGCTAAGTATTTCACTCAGTATTATCTCATTGTTTTGCGCTTTTTGTCCGAAGAACGACATAAAACTTTCAACATCTACTGATGCGAGAATTATTCCCATCGTAATTAATGAAAGTGTTGAAATCGCAAAAAAAGCAATGAATATTTTTCGTGAAAAAGTTTCGCGTAAGGTTAAAATTGTTATTAAATATATGTTGCGCATAATATCATTCATTATCTTCCCTGTTATCTGTCTCGTGAATTAAATTAATGAACATATCTTCCAACGAAGTTTTTAGCGGAAGCATAGCTTCTATTGAAATTCCGTTTTGCCTGAATTTATCGAGAAGTTTATCCCGCTGTTCAGGACTTTCAACTTTCAGATGCAGTGTATAATCATCTTTTTGCGAAAACGAAAATCCTTCGGTTGATTTACGGACTATTTCGGAATCTAATTTTTGATTTATCTTAATCTCATAAATTTCCTTTTGAGTGGTTATATCCACAACCGTCCCCTCCCTAACTAAACTTCCTTTGTGAAGAATTGCAACTCTATCACAAACCAGTTCAACTTCCGAGAGCAGATGACTGTTCAAAAAAATTGTTTTCCCTTCACTTTTAAGTTCAAGCAAAATATCTCTTATTTCTTTGCGCCCAAGTGGATCAACCCCGTCCGTTGGTTCATCCAGAAAAATTATTTTGGGATCTGCAATCAATGCATGAGCTAATCCCAAACGCTGCATCATGCCTTTGGAATAACTTTTTACTTTTGTCCGTTTCCACTTGTACATTTTAACAAGTTTAAGGAGCGAATCGATTTTTTCTTGCAGACCTTCTTTTGAACAACCGGAAAGTTGAGCATAGTATTTAAGTACATCCTCGCCGGTTAAATAGAGCGGAAATTTATGGTTTTCCGGCAGATAACCAACATGCTTCCTAACCAAATAATCATCTATCTTTTTATTAAGTATTTCAGCAGTTCCGGAAGTTGGGAACACGATTCCAAGTAAAATTTTTATCAATGTTGTTTTACCTGCACCGTTTGGTCCTAATAATCCAAAGATTGTAGATTCATTGACAGTTAAAGAAAAATTGTTTAACGCAGTAACTCGCGATGACTTTGAATTAGGATTAAATATTTTTGTAAGATTGTTTATAGTAATTATATTCATCAAAAATTCCGTGTTAAAGATTAATCAATCGAATAATCAAGTCTGTATTTATTCTTATATTTCAAAATAAACTTTAATAAGGTTATTACAAAAATTGCCGAAGAAAAATCCCGAACAAATATTAAAACAATTTTTTGGTTTTGATCAGTTTAGAGAAAATCAACTTGAAATCATCGAAACCATTTTAAAGGGTAAAAACCTACTTTCGGTACTTCCGACAGGAGCAGGAAAAACTCTATGTTACCAAATACCTGCACTTTTATCGGAAAAATTTTCGATTATAATTTCCCCCTTGATTTCCTTGATGAAAGATCAAGTCGATGCAATAAACCAAATAGAAAAAGTTTCTGCTTTCATCAACAGTACATTAGACTATTCCACAAGCGAAAAGGTTTTAAATAATATCGAGAAAAAAAAAATAAAATTACTCTATATCGCACCTGAACGTCTTGAGAACGAAATTTTTCTTCAAAGGATTAAGCAGTTGGATCCCGACTACCTCTTCATCGATGAAGCACACTGTATAAGTCAGTGGGGACACAATTTTAGACCAAGTTATAGGAACATCAAAAAGATTATTGAATTAATTAAATTCAAAAACATCGCGGCTTTTACCGCAACCGCAACAAAGGAAGTAAGAAAAGATATTGCAACTCAGCTCGGATTGGAGAAACCAAAAATTATAGTCGGCGGTTTCGAGCGAGAAAATCTTCATCTGAACGTTATACATACGCGAGATAAAAAGGCAGAATTGCTTTCAATCCTAAGAGATAAAAATCATCTTCCCGCAATAATTTATTCGGCGACGAGAAAGAGCTGTGAAGCCATAAGCGAACTTCTTTACGAGAAAAAAATTCAAAACAGAGTTTATCATGCAGGAATTTCAAATGAGATACGCGAGATAATTCAGGATGAATTCAGTTCCGGTCAATCAGATTTAATCGTTGCAACAAATGCATTCGGAATGGGCATTGATAAGTCCGATATTAGAAGTATAATCCACTATCACTTTCCGGGAAGCTTAGAAAGCTATTACCAAGAAATTGGAAGAGCGGGAAGAGATGGTAAGGATGCTGAAATTTTTCTTCTCTTCGATCCAAAAGATCATGGCGTTCAGGAGTATTTTATAAACAGTACTCATCCAACCCCAAACGAGATTCAAATTGTTTATAACACTTTGTTTGATTACAACCAAATCGCGCTTGGATCAAAAAGCGATCAAACCTTAATGATAGATCCGGGAATAAAAATTCTTTTTGAAAGCAAAAGCATAAATGAAAGCAAACTGAATTCTATTTTACTAAAACTTCAGGAACTTGGAGTACTAAAGTTTACAAATAACACCGGCAAATTTTATCATTGCAAAATTAGAATCCCAAGCAACGATCTTCATAATTATCTTAAGCAAACACGTTCGAAAAAAATAAGGTCGATTATAACAGAGTTACTTAAAATTTATGGGGCTGGAATTTTTGTTAAATCAATAAGGCTAGATCCGCAATCGTTATCCTCAAGATGCGATTTAAGTTTTTCCGAATTGATTAACGAACTAAATTCCCTGAACTCAAAGGGAATTCTTGAATTCAAAATAATCGATTCGTCAGGTTTTGTACAGATGCTGCAGGAAAGAAGGAGATTCAGCGATCTAAAATTAGATGAAACCGAATTATTATTAAATTTAGAAAATGCAAGACGTAAACTGAGAATGATGCTCGATTACTGCTATACGAAGTCTTGCCGCTTCAAATTTTTACTTGATTATTTTGAAGGGAACAGTACTACTTACACCTGCAGAAAATGTGACAACTGCAAAGGAGAAAACAAAAGTAAAATTCTTGAACGCAACGAATACTTAGAGAACAAAATAATTTCTCTGATAGGAGAGGCTGACTTTGCAGTAAGAGAACATTTGATTCATAAAATATTACGTGGTGAAGCAAAAAATTTCACGCGACAAAATTTATCCTCATTCGGAAGTTGCGAACATTACTCGAGAGATGAAATTCAAAATTCACTTGATTATCTCTTGAGCAGAAATCTAATTAAAAAAATTAACTCCACTTATGGATTGCACGAAAAAGGAATCGATCTAATTTTAGATGACTCCAAAATTGACTTAAAAAACATTGATGAGATTGATCGAACGCTGGAAATATTTAATCAACTCCGAGAAGTAAGAAAAGAAGCCGCAAAAAAATTCGGTCAGCCGATTCAATTTATATGTTCCGATGAACTTCTTCGCAAAGTTGCAGAACTTGAACCAACCACTCAATCGGAATTGATGAGTATAAACGGTTTCACTCAAAAAATGTTTAATAAATTCGGCGAGGATATAATCTTTATTATTTCGGAATACAAAAGAAAATATCCGGAAGAGATTATGACAAAAGCATTGCCCGAAAATCTAAGTTTCTTAAGAACCATGCTTGATAAAAAATACTCGATGCAAGACATTTCTAGAATTACAAAACTGCCTTCTGCCGTAATTTCACTACAGATTGAATCATTGCTGGAATATGACAACAAACTTGATATTCATAGCATCATTAATCCAAAAATTATTGATAAAATCAGAGACGTTGTTGAAAAAAATAGATCGGCAAATCTCAAAGAATTAAAGGCGTTGTTACCGAATGATGTTTCTTATGCAGAAATAAGAATTGTTAAGAAGAAGATTGAGGTTCTTGATCCGAAGCAGTTTTAAGCGAATCGATTATTCTTTCTGCCTCGTTAAAAAGCACATTCCATTTTTTTTCGTCTAGTCCATAAATGGAGAACGATCGCTCATACTTTGATTTATCAAAATTGTGCTCCCGAAAATATTCATCTTGTTTTATTCTAACGGAATCGGTACCTGATAAATTTGATTCCTCGATAATCAGAAGATCAACATAAATTCGCGCAGTTGTTTTTTCATCGTAATAATTTTCTGAGGAACAAGAAACTACAACCGTCAGAAAAAATAATACAGCGAAACTAATTACGCTTACTTGCTTCAAATAAGATTTTCTTTTCACGCTCTGTAAGATTTTGATATCCTGATTGACTAATTTTATCCAATATTCTATCTATTTCTTCCTGAGTAACATAATCATCATCAGTTCGTGATTTATCGCTTAGATCAAAAAATTCCGCTTCTTCCACTTTCGGTTTCGTTGAACCGAACATTCGAGGTTTCCTAAAAGTATTATCAGAATTGCGAAAATGATTTTTAGATGAGGATTGAGAATCAATTTTTCGTTTGACGTTTCTCCACCATCCATCAATATTAAAATGATATTTCCTGTCGAGCAGAATAAAAATCAATGCGGTAATTGCGCCTCCTATATGAGCCAAGTGTGCCACGATACTTGGACTACCAACGGAGAGGAATTCAATAATTATCAAAAATCCAATTAAGTATTTTGCGCGGATCGGCAGAAGAAAGTAAAGATAAATAGGCCGATCAGGAAAGAAGAACGCGAAAGCCAGCATAATTCCGTAAACTGCCCCCGATGCACCAATTGTTGGCGCTGCACCGCCCGATAAAAGCGGTGATAAAAAGATATGTAATAGCCCCGCACCGATTCCCGAGAGAAGATAGAATATTAAAAATTTCTTTGATCCCCACATGTTTTCCAATTCCATACCGAACATCCATAGCATCAAAAGATTGAAAAAGATGTGAGAAAAACCGCCGTGCATAAACTGATAAGTTATTAATTGCCATACTTGAAAATTGAAAGGCTGTCCTGCTTGATCAATGCCAGCAAGCGGATTTAATGCAAAATAACGATTCAATACATACCATCCGGGAACACCACCAAAAGTCAGATTATCAAAAATCATTTGAATAAAAAATACAATTACATTTATAATTAAAATCTTTTTAATTACATGGGGAAATAAACTAAATCCTCCAAACCCCGTAGGTCTGTAATAATCTCTTGAATCGTAACTCATCTATTACCTTGTAATCTCTAATTCGTTATTTAAGTTAATTGTTTTCGGAAAAAATGCAAGAAGCAATCTAAACCGGTTATTTAGACTGCTTCTTTATCAATTTTGTTTCTATGGTTTAATTATCCGTCAAAGCAGCAACACCAGGAAGAACTTTTCCTTCCAAAAACTCAAGTGAAGCACCGCCTCCTGTTGATACATGCGAAACCTTTTCTTCAAGTCCCGCTTTCTTGATTGCTGCCGCAGAATCTCCTCCTCCAATAACAGTTACTGCGCCTCCGCTCGTAGCTGCGGCAAGTGCTTCGGCAACTGCATTTGTTCCATGAGCAAAATTATCAAATTCGAAAACACCCATCGGACCATTCCAAATTATAGTTTTACTCGACTTAATAACATCACAGAAAATTTTAATAGTATCTTCGCCAATATCAAGACCCATTTTTTCAGCCGGAATAGAATTGATTTTGTAGAAACTTCCCGGTGCATCGTTCGAAAATTCATCTGCAGCTTTTACATCCACCGGAAGTAAGAAATTAACCTTGCTGTTTTTAGCTTTTTCTAAAAGTTGTATTGCAAGTTCAATTTTTTCTTCTTCAAGAAGTGATTTCCCAATTTCAAAACCTTGAGCTTTGAAAAAAGTATAAGCCATTCCGCCGCCGATAAGAAGATTATCAACCTTCGGCAGCAGGTTTTCAATAACATCAATTTTCCCGGAAATTTTTGCGCCGCCCAATATAGCAGTGAATGGTCTTTTCGGATTTGACACAGCAGTACCCAAGTATTCAAGTTCTCTTTGCATCAAATAACCGGCTGCACATTTGTCAATAAATTTTGTAACTCCTTCCGTTGATGCGTGTGCACGATGTGCCGATCCGAATGCATCGTTTACATAAACATCCGCAAATTCTGAAAGCTGTTTCGCAAAGTTCTCTTCGTTATCGGTTTCTTCTTTGTGAAATCTCAAATTTTCGAGAAGAAGTACATCTCCCGGTTGTAAATTTGCAACCAGATTTTTTACACTCTCCCCTATGCAATCATCAGCAAAACGAACCTCTTTCCCAAGCAACGATGAAAGTCTTTCTGCAACTGGCTTTAGAGAAAATTCCATCTTCCTTTCTCCTTTTGGTCTGCCCAAGTGACTCATCAAAATAGTCTTTCCACCGTCGCTAATAATTTTTTCTATTGTCGGAAGAGCGGCTGTGATTCTAATATCGTCGGTGATTTTTTGATTCTCGTCCAGTGGAACATTAAAATCCACCCGCACCAGAACTCTTTTGTCTTTCAGTTCTAAATTATCGATAGTTAATTTGTTCATTGTTCCTCCAAAATCAAAAAAAAGACGCAGCAAAAATTTTACTGCGTCCTTTTGTTATAAAGATATCATAATTTTTCTTAAGCAATTTTTCTCATCAAATCAACAACTCTGCAGGAATAACCCCACTCATTGTCATACCATCCAACAACTTTAACAAGATTTCCATTCACCATCGTAGAAAGACTGTCGAAAATGGTTGAGTGAGGATTACCAATAATATCCGTCGATACAATTGGATCCTCGGTATATTCCATTATACCCTTCAACGAACCTTCTGCGGCAGCTTTCATTGCAGCATTTACTTCTTCAGCGGTGGTTTCTTTTTTAACGACCGCTACAAGATCTGTTATTGATCCATCCGGTGTTGGAACCCTAAGCGAAAATCCGTCTAGTTTTCCATTTAATTCCGGCATAACCTTTCCGACAGCTTTAGCTGCGCCTGTTGTTGTTGGAATAATTGAAACCGCTGCCGATCTTGCTCTTCTTAAATCACTGTGAGGAAGATCCAATAATCTTTGATCGTTTGTGTAAGAATGGACAGTCGTCATAAATCCTTTTTCAACACCAAAATTGTCGTGAAGCACTTTAACCATCGGTGCCAAACAATTTGTTGTGCAAGAAGCATTTGAAACTATTTTTTCATCACCGGTAAGAATATCATCATTCACGCCTAATACGACCGTAGCATCAACTTCTCCTTTTGAAGGAACGGTTAAAATAACTTTTTTAGCACCGGCTTCAATGTGCTTCATGCAAGCTTCTTTAGATCTGAAAACACCGGTCGATTCAATTACAACCTGTGCTCCTAATTCACCCCACTTTAATGCGGCAGGATCTTTTTCGGCTGTAATTCTAATTCTATCGCCGTTAACTATCAAATCGTTTCCGTCAACTTCAATTTCACCGTTAAATCTTCCGTGAACAGAATCATATTTCAGCAAATGAGCTAAAGTTTTTGCATCGGTAAGATCATTTATTCCGACAAAATCCACATCACCTAAAGCAAGAGCACGTCTGAAAACAAGTCTTCCGATTCTTCCAAATCCGTTAATACCAATTTTTACTGCCATTATATATCCTCCATTAAGTATATATCTAAATTTAATTTAGAAATATAGCTAGAAAGCAATGATTTATCAATTTAGTTAAGCTTCGTAAATATCATTCCTTTATAGAATAATATTTATATGTAAACTTGATTTAGGGCAGAAATTTTTGTATAAATGATTTTGTTATAATCACTTATAGAGAAAACGGGAGAGGTATGGAGTCATTATCTGATTTTCTCCTATACGTACCGATTTTTTCGGACTTACCAAAAGAAACAATCGAAAAAATCTCACAAATAGGAACAAGAAAAAAGTTTGTGAAGGACAGCGTGATCCTAATGGAAGATGAACAAGGCGGCGCGCTTTTTGTAATCGTTAGTGGAAAGGTGAAAGTCACAAGAACCAGCAGTGACGGCCGCGAGGTTATTTTAACTATTTTGTCCGACTCCGACTTTTTCGGAGAGATGGCTTTATTGGATGGAATGACCCGTTCGGCAACGGTGATTGCAACTGAAGATTCTGAAGTATTTATGATTCAGCGCAGCGAGTTTCTTGTTTTACTGAAGGACCATCCTGAAATCTCGATTGCACTGCTTCAAGAGTTAACCAAGAGACTGAGAGCCGCCGATATGAAAATTAAATCCCTCTCCTTGAAAGATGCCGAAGGAAAAGTTGCAACAGTATTACTGCAGCTTGCCGATGATGTGGGCAAAATTAAACAGGGAGTAGTTGAGATTGAAAAACTTCCGCTTCAGCAGGATCTTGCCAATATGGCGGCAACCTCGAGAGAAACTATTTCAAGAACACTTCATTCCTTTGCAAAAAAAGGTTTGGTGGAATTGGAAGGCTCAAAATTAAGAATTTTAGATTACGAAAAATTTAAAGAATTATATCACTGATGAATAGAAAAGTCGACTTACATATGCACACAAATTATTCGGATGGAGCTTTATCTCCTTTCGAACTTATCAAGCGTGCAAAAGAAGCCGGACTTGAAATAATCTCAATCACGGATCACGACGGTATAAGCGCTCTTGAGGATGCAATGGCTTATGGAAAAGATCTTGGAGTTGAAGTTATACCCGGGTTGGAAATAAGTACGGATATAGAGGATAAGGAAGTTCATCTACTTGGATATTTTATCGATATTCATGATGACGAGCTGATCAAATATCTCCGCTTTTTCAGAGAAGAACGTTTTCACAGAGCAAGAAGGATAGTCAGAAAATTAAGAAACCTTGGTCTTAACATAACCTTAGACGATGTGGTCGACCAAGCAAAAAATTCGGCAATCGGAAGACCCCACATTGCACTAGCCATGCTTGAATTAGGATTAATAAATTCTTACTATGAAGCATTCGATAAGTACATTGCCGATAACGGACCTGCTTACGAAAAGAAAATTCATATCTCACCAAGAAGTGCTTTAAAGTTGATCGGAGATGCCGGCGGATTATCTTTTATTGCGCATCCGGGTTATATGAAAGAATCTATTCTTACATATCTCATTAAATCCGGCATCGACGGAATAGAGGTCGTTCATCCCTCTCATAAAGATCACCAAGTTAGATTTTATCGCGGCATAGTAAGTCAATACTGTCTTCTTGAATCCGGTGGTTCGGATTTTCATGGCGGAAAGAAAGGTGATGACGATAATCTCGGCAAATACTATATAGCTCCGAATAAACTTATCGCAATGAGAAAAATGCTTCTTAGAGACAGCGCATAACCAACCTAACTCACAAAAAAATATTAATTTCTGACTTGTTTTGTTTTATCTTAATAATTATTTATGAGAAATCATTGTCATTAAACTTTAAAATTTGCAGGAATAATATGAAAAAAAATTATTGCTCCTTTCTGTTACTTTTCTTAACAAATATTATCATGTTCGGTCAATCAGAAGATGTCTGGCGAAATTATACAAACATGAGTGAAGTAAGAAAAGTTGCCGCTCAGGGTAATCTTCTTTGGGCAGCAACAACGGGCGGACTTTTCGGTTTTTCAATCCCACAACAGTCCTTCACACAAATTACGCAATCCGAGGGATTAAGCAATCAAATTTTAACTTCAATGGCACTTGGAGACGAAAATTCGATTTGGATGGGAAGTTCAAACGGCAGCATCAACATTTTAGACTTAGACAATTTTTCAATTCGAAGGTTGCTTCAAATTGCAAATTCAGAGAAGACAAATAAATCTATAAATGATATATATATTTCAGGCGATACCGTTTTTGTTTCAACAGCATTCGGGCTTTCCATCTTTGATAAAACCGATTTATCGCTAGATGATACTTTTCTCAAGTTCGGTTCGTTTCCTTCAGAATCTCCCGTTCAATCAGCATTTAAACATAAGCTTATTTATGTGGTAACTTCCGAAGGTATAGCAGTACAAAAATTAGGAGCAACAAATCTTAACGCGCCTGAATCTTGGAATGTTTATGATTACGGCAATCACGTTAATGCTAATCAAGTCTATAAATTTGGTGTTTATAATGATGAAGTGATTGCTGCAAGTTCCTCGGGCTTGCTTGCACTGAGAGACACAAGCTGGATGCCGATTTTATACTCAAACGAAAACATACTTGATTTTACTTATAAATCCGATTCTTTGTTTGTTTTAATCCCAAGACAACTAAAACTCTTTCACAACAACCAAAATTCGGAAATAGTTAGGAGCAGTGAATTTTCATTTTACAATTTTACATACAAAGGTGACGGAAGTTTTTATTTTTCAACAAACAACGGAGCAGGTGTTTTCAAAAACGGTGAACTAAATTTTATATTCCCAAACTCCCCCGCTTCAAATTTATTCACCGGTCTTTCGGTAGATAGTAAAGGAAATCTATGGTCGGCATCCGGTAAAGACGGCGCAGGCAAAGGAGTTTATAAGTTTGACGGATTAAATTGGTTTAACTATAACAGAAATACAGTAAGCGAAATTACATTTAACGATTTTCACAAAACATTTGCCGGAAATGATGAGCAAGTATTTTTATGCACGTGGGGAAGGGGTTTCAGCATTTATCAAAACGATTCCTTCAAAATTTATAATGCCGAAACTTCACCGCTGGTTGGAATTCCCAGCTTCGAAGATTTTATTGTTATATCAGGGGTCTGTAATGATTCGAAGGGAAATATCTGGGTATTAAATTACAATTCGGCAGAACGAGAAGTGATTTCTGTATTAACCACCGACGGAAATTGGCATCACTATAAAATGGACGATCCTTTCGTTTCAAATTTTGATTTGGCTGAATATTTTGTCATCGATCAGTACGACAATAAATGGTTCTCGATTAAAGGAAAAGGAGTTTATTACTTCAATGAGAACGGAACTTTCGAATCAACTACCGACGATGTGACGGGAAGAATTACATCAAGCAGCGGACTCACAAGCGGAGATATTACTGCTCTTGCCCTTGATAAACGGGGCGAATTATGGATCGGCAAAACACCTGGAATAAACATTTTATCAAACCCGGGAAGTCCTACAACCTCCTCAAAAACAGATTTACCGGCATTTAGAAACCAATTGATTTCTGATATTGCGGTGGATGCAATAAATCAAAAATGGATTGCAACAAAGGAAGGGGTGTTTGTAACTTCTCCGGATGGTTATTTTATTTTAGAACATTTCACAAGTGAAAACAGTCCACTCCCGAATAATGATATAAAAAGTATTGTATCAGATGATGTAAACGGAATCATTTATATCGGAACTGATTTCGGATTAACAAGTATCAAGACAGCTTCAATTTCACCGAGTGAATCGCTTGAAAATATGTTTGTTTTCCCAAATCCATTTGTAGTCGGAGATGGAAAAGGAACAATATTGACCATAGACGGATTGGTAAGTAATTCTGAACTTAAATTACTCAGCATAAACGGAAAACTTATTAAAACCATCTCCGCAGGAAGCGCCGGTTCTCCAGGCGGAAATCGTGCGTATTGGGATGGAACAGACGAAAACGGAAATTTTGTTACAAGCGGTGTTTACTTAATTGTTGCATTTGATCAAGAAGCAAACAATGTAGGCACGGTTAAAGTAGCCGTAATTCACAAGTAAAAACATGATCGATCTTCTAAATCTATCCGTTCAATTCAGCGGAGAATATCTTTTCGAAAATGTAAATGTTAGGATAAATCCAGGCGATAAAATTGCATTGGTTGGTTCTAACGGTTCAGGAAAATCTACACTGTTAAAAATAATTAGCGGATTATTGGAACCAGAAAGTGGTATAGTTCAATCACAGAAGAACATTAAAATTGGTTATCTCCCCCAAGAACTTATATCAAACAGCGAAAGATCGATCTTTGAAGAAGTCAAATCAAGCATAAGTTTCGTAAACGAGCTTGACAACGAAGAGTCAGAAATTCATGACAAATTAAACTCTGCCTACTCCCTCTCCGAAGAATTTCATGATAAATATATTCACCGGCTCGGCGACATTAACAATATTAAAGAAAAGTTTGGTTACTATAAAATCGACAGCGAGATTGAAAAAATTCTTCTTGGGCTTGGATTTAAAGTCAGTGATCTTTTAAGACCATGCGATGAGTTTTCCGGCGGCTGGCAGATGCGGGTAGAACTTGCAAAAATTCTTGCAAATGAAAACGATTTAATTCTGTTGGACGAACCTACAAATCATCTCGATATTGATTCGTTGCAGTGGCTTTTGGAATTTCTTCAAAATTTTAAGGGCGCAATTCTACTTGTTTCACACGATAAATATTTTGTTAACAATGTAACGACAAAAACACTTGAGATATTCAATAAAGAAGTTAATTTCTACAAAGGTAAATACGACGATTATCTTAATTTCAAAAAAGAACGAGATGAACAGTTGATTGCCCGATACAGAAATCAACAATTAAAGATAAAATCAACAGAAAGATTTATAGAAAGATTCAGGTACAAGAACACAAAAGCCAAGCAGGTTCAAAGTAGAATTAAACAGCTTGAAAAATTAGAAAAGATTGAATTGCCGGTAGAGTTTGAGTCAAATATAAAAATTAGATTTCCGGAACCTCCGCGAAGCACTATTCATCCTGTTGAGCTTGAAAACGTTACTAAATCTTACGGCAGTTTAGAAGTTCTAAAAAATATTAACTTTAAAATTGAACGAGGAGAAAAGATCGCTTTCGTTGGCCCTAACGGAGCAGGGAAAACTACACTGGCAAGAATTATTGCCGGAGAATTATCAGTGACATCCGGGAGAATTATAATCGGAGATGCAACCCGAATTGCATATTACGCTCAAGAAGTTGCCGACAATTTGGATACAAGTTTAAATATCTTAGAAAGTGTTTCTGAAATTTCACCGGATTCAACAGAATCAAGACTTAGGTCTATTCTCGGTTCATTTCTATTCTCCGGCGACGACGTTTATAAAAAGCTATCCATACTTTCAGGGGGTGAAAAAAGTCGGGTTGCCCTTGCAAGAATTTTATTAACCAAGGCAAACCTCATAGTTCTTGACGAACCAACTAACCATCTCGATGTTCAATCGAAAGAAATTCTTCAGAATGCACTTGTCAACTATACCGGCTCGTTGATAATTGTCTCTCACGATGTCGATTTTCTAAGACCTGTGATAGATAAAGTTATTGAAATTAGACCGATGCAATTTAAATATTATTATGGCGGAATTGATTATTATCTTCAAAAAAAATTTGAGGAAACACATACTTTTTCCGAAAAAAACAAACCGGTTGAAATTAAAGTAAACAAAAAAGAACAAAAACGAATTGAAGCGGAAATCAGACAGAAAAAATTTTCAGCTACAAAAGAGTTAAAACAAAGAATTGATTTTCTAGAAAAGGAAATCGAAAAATTGGAAGATGTGAAAACGAAACTCGAAAGCGAACTGTTAAAAGAATCTGTTTATTTAAATCCCGTAAAATTAAAAGATACAAATCAGCACTACACAGACACAAAAACAAAACTCGAGAAGGCAATTTCCGAATGGACGGAAAAATCAGATGAACTATCGGAAATCGAAAAAAGTTTTAAAGAAAATTTTAATTAAGAAATTCCTCCACTAGTGAAAGTCCGCCGTAAAGCGGGGCATCATCACCTAACTTTGTTGCAGTTATTTTAGTCAATTTACCGGGTTCCGGCAGCACTGCTTTATCAAACGCACTTTTAATATTTTTTGTTATAAAATCCGGCATAGCCTCAACAACCCCACCTCCGAGAATTATTGTGTCTATATTAAGCAGTGTAGTTAAACTTCCGAGCGAAGTACCTATCGTTCTGCAAGCATCGGTAATATGACGAATAGCAACTTTATCTTTTCCCTTTACTGCTTTTGCTAACGCGCTGCTTTTAATTTTCTTTTTCTGCTTAAAATAATCTTTCAAAAGTGAATCACTTCCATTTTTTATGTCCGCTTTAATTCGCTTCACAATTTGCGGTCTGCTTGCTGCTTTCTCCAAGGTCATTTTCCCGGGCTTGCTAGTGAATGATCCGTTCTCGTTCAAAATCATATGACCGATCTCCCCGGCGTAAAAACTTGATCCCCTGTACAAAGTGTTATTAAAAATCAATGCGCCTCCTATACCGGTTCCGATAAACACGACAAGTGCATTTTTCAACTTATCCTTGTACTCAAATTTTTTAATTCCAAGCGCGGCGATATTCACATCGTTCTCAATCAAAATCGGAAGCTTAAGATTTTTTTTTAATTCTTTCCCGATATTAAAATTAATAAGCTTTAAATTAGGAGCAACTGCTATAATCCCCTTTTCTGGATTGACTGTTCCCGGCACGCCTAATGCTATTGCTTCAATGTCCGATGATTTTAATTTTGCTTCAGTTAATAATTGAGCTATCGAAGAAGTTATCGTTTTAACAATCTTACTCTTGGAAGGAATGACAGAATTTTTCAACCGGTTTATTATTTTACCGTCTCTCGTAAGCAATGCTGTTAATACTTTTGTTCCGCCCAAATCCACAGCGATTACAAATTTTTTCTTCATCTTTCTTTTCTCGACATTTTTATTCCAATATACCTATCGGATGTTTTATTTACAATAAATTGCTTGCTATATTAACCAGAACATTTTGTGGTAATAGATCGATGATGATAAGACCAAAAAAATCTCTTGGACAGAATTACCTCAGAGATAAGAATATAATTAGAAAAATTTTTGAAGTTATAAATCCGCAAATTGATGATCAATTAATTGAAATCGGTCCGGGTTTAGGCGCACTGACTGAAGAGCTAAGTAAAATCGTTAAGAATTACACAGCTATTGAAATTGATGAACGTGTGATTGATGACTTAAAAGAAAATTATCCTCAATCGAACATAATTAATGAGGATTTCTTAAAAACTGATTTAAGTAAATTTTTTACCGGCAAAAAACTTAGAATCGTCGGAAATGTACCCTACAATATTACTTCTCCCATCATTTTTAAAATGATCTATAACCGAAAAATAATTGAAGATTCGGTACTAATGATTCAACATGAAGTCGCAAAAAGACTTCATGCAAAACCTCGCACGAAGGATTATGGAATTTTAAGTGTGCTGCTCAACTATTTCGGCGATGTAAAATATTGTTTTAAAGTTCCGCCTTCAGTTTTTATTCCCAAACCCAAGGTCGATTCAGCAGTTGTTCAAATTCGCTTGAAAGATTTTGAACCCGAAGTTGAGGATAAATATTTCATTTCGGTTGTTAAATCGGCATTCAACAACAGAAGAAAAACATTAAAAAATTCGCTATGTAATAGTATATTTGCAGATACTGATTTTAATTGCTGTACGGTTGATATTTCTAAACGAGCTGAAGAATTATCGCTGGATGAATTTCTCAAACTAGCAAAATTCCTTCTGAAGGACTCTATTAATGAGCGATGAAAAAATTCAAAATGTTAAGGACGTTATCCAGATAGATGAAGAATTATTGGATAATATTTCTGAATTAATCGAAAATCGGGCTTCTAAAAATCTACTACTCTTGCTAGCAGATCTTCACCCGGCTGATATCGCTGAAATAATAAACCATCTCAATACAGATGATGCACTATTCCTTTTTAATTTGCTTGATTCATCCACTGCAGGCGAAGTAATAACTGAGGTTGATGAAAACCATCGCGAAAAAATTCTTAAGCGAGTTGATTCCTTCAAGATTGCGGCGATTGTCGAAGAACTTGATACAGACGATGCAACCGATATTGTTTCAGAACTTCCGGAATCTGTTGCCGAGGATGTTCTCAAAAAGATTGATCCTGAAGATTCGGTCGATGTAAAAGCGCTGCTTCAATACCCGGACGATAGTGCCGGCGGTATAATGAGCAGCGATTTTCTCTACGTTCTTGATGAGGCAACGGTTCAAGACGGAATTGAGGAAGTGAAAAAAAATTCCGACGAGTTTGATTATGTTTATCACATTTATGTCCTTGATAAAAACGATAAGTTTTTGGGATTGGTTCAGCTTAAATCACTAATAATAAACTCACCAGACACAAAATTGTCGGATATAATGAAAACCGACATAATCTATGCAACTCCCGATATGGACCAGGAGGATGTTGCACAGATGATGAAAAAATACGATCTAGTTTCTGTGCCGGTATTGGATGAAAACAGAACTATGCTTGGAAGAATTACAATTGACGACGTAATGGAAGTAATGCAGGAAGAAGCTGATGAAGATCTTCAAAAAGTTGCCGGTCTCGCCGAAGATCAAGAATTAAGCGACTCTATTTTCAGAATTTCGAGAATACGATTACCCTGGCTTGTCATTGCTCTTGTTATGGAACTTATTGCTGCACTTGTGCTTTCAGGTTATGAAAATATTATTTCGGAAATGGTTATAGCAACTTTCTTTATACCAGTCGTGATGGCAATGGGCGGAAGTTCGGGAACACAAGCTGCAATAGTGATGGTGAGAGGCTTGACGACAACCGATATTTGGATCGGTGAAAGTATGAAAAAACTGATGAAAGAATTCGGAGTTGCGTTAATTAACGGCTTAGTCTGCGGGTTAATTTTATATGTTTCAGCATCAATACTTTTCGATAAAATCGATTCAATAAAATTTACTTTAGTAATTTCATTTGCACTTTTAACTATAATTATAGTAGCCACAATGGTTGGGGCTTTTATTCCACTATTGTTAAGAAAATTTGGTGTTGATCCGGCAATCGCAACCGGTCCATTCGTAACAACTACAAACGATATTTTAGGCTTACTCATTTATCTTTCCTTCATAATATTCTTCTTTTTCAGCTAATGCTCAAACTAAAACGACTAACAGAAATACTAACCCCGGTTGATTTTATTACCATTTGTTTCGGTCTATTTCTCACCGGATTGAATATTACTTACCACACGAGAGTTGAAACTTGGTATCTTCTTGTAGCAGCAAATGTTATTGGAATTGCATTTATTATCACAGTTGCTCATTTAAAATATAAATATGGCGGTTTTTGGGATTTCATAAACAAATGGTATATGATTCCGCTAATGTTCTTAACATTTAAAGAACTTTATGTGATGATAAAACCCATTAGACAAGTAGATCTAGATCTTTGGTTGATAGAAATCGATAGAATTCTATTCGGGTTCGATGTAACAGTTGTGCTCTATGATATAGCAAATCCGGTATTGACGGAACTGCTTCAAATTTCTTACGGAACATTTTTCTTTCTACCATTGATATTGGGTGTTGATCTCCTTGTAAACAAACGTGAGGAAGCATTTTACTTCGCAGCTTTTTCAATTGTATATGGTTTTTTTCTTTCTTTCTATGGATATTTTCTCGTTCCTGCGGTTGGACCGAGATTTTATCTTCATGATTTTCACACGATAAATCAAGAACTGCCGGGACTGTTTTTAACAAATTTTTTGAGAGACATGGTCAATGCGGGTGAATCATTGGAACGAGGAATGCTTAATCCTGAATTTTATGTTCAACGCGATGTTTTTCCAAGCGGTCACACTCAGATGACTTTAATTGTCATGTATCTAGCCTATAAACTTAAAACCAAGTCTCGGTACTTCTTGATTCCGAATGGAATACTTCTTGTTTTTTCAACTGTTTATTTGAGATACCATTATTTGATAGATGTCGTTGCAGGACTTTTGTTTATGATATTCACCATGTGGAGTGGATATAAGATTTACAACGCTTGGAAGAAAGCTGGAGGCAAAAATGAATTTGATTATGAAAACTATTAGATTAGTCCGGCATCAACTTTTTTAATCGTATCGACAATTATCATATAATAGCGATCTATTGAACAATTTACATCATCTCTTAGATAACATGCTCCGTTGCCGTCAAGCGAATTACAGTTTGCGCAGATTTCATCCTTCATCAACTGATAATACTCTTCGATGTTTTCGGAATCCAGACTGTGAACAATTTCAACAATTTTGGGAAGATACAACTGTACGGCACAAACTTCTTCTCCATTCATCGTACAGAAACCTTTTTCGTTTGAATCGACACAAATTTCACAAACATTTTCTCGAATTGCTTTTTTATATTTGTCCACAATAATCTCCTTTTTTGAACAATTTGGAACCGCATTAATCTTTTAAAATACTATGAATAATATTGGAAATAATGACAAAAAAATAAAGGTGCAAAATATTTTCGATTCTATCTCAAAAAGATACGATTTGCTTAACCATCTTCTGAGTGCTGGAATCGATATCTATTGGCGGAAAAAGGCACTTAAACTCACGAAACTTAACAACAATTCTGTATTGTTGGATGTAGCTTGCGGAACGGGCGATTTTTCGATTGAAGCAAGAAAGTCCGGAACAAAGAAAATATTCGGTGCGGATTTATCGATTAATATGCTGCAGCACTTTACTGAGAAAACCGATTGGAGCAAAGGAAACATAGTACAATGCGTTGCAGAAAATCTGCCTTATAAGAATTCGATATTCACAAATATAATTGTTGCGTTTGGAGTCAGAAATTTCTACGATATTCTCGAAGGATTCAGCTCGTTTAACAGAGTGTTGGCAGAAAATGGAAAAGTTACGATACTTGAATTCAGACTGCCTAAGAGCAAATTCATAAGAAAATTTTATTTATTCTATTTCAATAAAATTTTGCCGTTGATTGGAAGGATGATTTCGAAGGATGAACAAGCTTACACTTATTTGCCGGAATCTGTCGGCGAATTTGACCAAAATATAGATTTGGAAAAATTACTTCTTGAAGCAAATTTCACTTCGGTTGAGAAACATTCTTTAACTTTTGGATTAGTTCAAGTTGTTATTGGAAAAAAGTAAATGAAGATCTGAAGCTGAAGTGAGCATTTGTAAAATTTTTCTGTTTCTGTAGATCACGGATAATCTTTTTCCAAACATGAAATCGATAATAATAGAATCTCCGGCAAAATTCAGTAAGCCAACCTCAATTCCGTATTCGGCTTGTGCATTAAAAATATATTCAGTTGGCGGTAATGTTAAATCTTCTTCCGGAACAACAACTCTTAACTCATAATTATATTTAAGCGAAGGAATGTTCAACCCAAGCGTGTCGGAAATGAAATTACTTTTTTCGATCAAAGTTGCTTTCAACGAAACAACCGTGAACACTAACAAGTTGTTGTAAACTATATTGACTTTAGCAACATTCCAAGAAAGGGAATCTTGCGGTGGAAGAGAAAGATAATTCATTTCTCTATCGTAAACTAACTTCAATGAATCACCAAGAGGCGGAATATAATCACTGAAATAATCAATGTAAGTTGAATCAAATAAAAAGTATAAACCCCGATCGGTTCTTCTAAAATATTTTTGTTCAATGATATTATTATACGATATTCTGTACTCAGTATAATTCGTGTTATTTATCAGTGTATCGTTTAAAAAATATACTTCTCTGAAACCGATCTTTGTTGTATCGTCCCTCAATTCAAACAAATCGTATTTTAATGGATAGGATGGGAAATATTGATAAACATTTTCGGGCGGAATGTTAGGCGAAACCGGATCATCATTCTCTTTGCAGCTCCCAAAAGTGAGAATTGCAATCAGAGTAATAATTACTATGGATTTAGTATTTCTCAACTAACTTTTTCTTTAATTTATTAAATGCTTCTGCTCTGTGACTTAATTTATTCTTTTCTGAGATATCAAGTTCGGCTAATGTTTTATCATATCCAACCGGCAAAAATATCGGATCATATCCAAAACCTTTAGTCCCTCTAAAGATCCTTATAATTTCCCCTTCACATTTTCCTTCCGTAATAATAAATTCTTTTCCATCATAATATACCGCTGTACAGTGAAACTTTGCTTTATGAGGCTGAGAATAATCTTTCAATTCATCTAAAAGTTTTTTGTTATTATCATCATATGTGCAATTTTCACCGGCATATCTTGCACTGTGTACACCTGGTTTTCCGTCAAGTTGTTCAACAACCAACCCTGAGTCATCAGCTATGACCGGAATTTTGTAAACATCGTAAATTGTTTCGGCTTTCTTTTTAGCATTTCCTTCAAATGTGTTTTTATCTTCAATAATTTCGGTTTTATCCCCGAGGTCATTTAAGGAAATTATCGCAAAATCCGTTTTCTCGAAAAGATGTTTCACCTCTTTTGATTTGCCTTCGTTAGATGTCGCGAAAATTATTTTATTCATTATTACCCTTTTTCAATTCTTTTGAGAGAAATTTTCCGGTTTCACTTTTTTTTACGGATGCGATCACTTCCGGAGTTCCTTCTGCAATTATACTTCCACCATGCTCCCCACCTCCTGGACCAAGATCAATAACATGATCCGCAACCTTTATAACGTCCATGTTGTGTTCAACAACAATTACAGTATTTCCTTTATCAACAAGTTTAGTCAATACACCTAGAAGAATATTTACATCTTCGAAATGGAGACCAGTTGTAGGTTCATCGAGCACATATAAAGTTTTTCCGGTTCCTATTTTACTTAATTCTGTCGCAAGTTTTACACGCTGAGCTTCTCCTCCGGAAAGAGTTGTGGCTTGCTGTCCAAGTCTGATGTAACCCAAACCGACATCATTTAATGATTTAATTTTTCTTTTTATTCTTGGAAGATCACCGAAAAATTCAAATGCTTCTTCAACTGTCATATCGAGTACATCGGAAATGGATTTTGTTTTATAAAGGATTTCTAATGTTTCCTTATTATATCTTTTACCTCTGCATGTTTCACATTCAACATAAACATCCGGAAGAAAATTCATCTCTATTTTCTTCAATCCATCCCCTTGACAATCCTCGCATCTGCCCCCCTTTACATTAAAGCTGAATCTCCCCGGCTGATAACCGCGGATTTTGGATTCGGGTAGCTGAGAATATAGTTCGCGGATAAATGTAAACAGTCCGGTATAAGTTGCCGGATTTGATCTCGGGGTTCTGCCAATGGGTGATTGATCTATCTCGATTATCTTATCGATATGTTCCAATCCGGAAATGTCTTTATATCTTAAAGGAATAACCTTACTTTTGTAAATTTGTTTGTATAAAATTTTTACCAAAGTTTCATTTATTAGTGTTGACTTTCCCGATCCGCTCACTCCCGTGATTACAACAAATTTTCCTAAAGGAATTTTCACATTTATGCATCTCAAATTATTACCGGCAGCACCTATAATTTCCAAATAATTTCCGTTCCCCTCTCTTCGTGCTGCTGGAATTTTTATCTCTTTGATTGAATGGAGATAATCCAGTGTTAGAGATTTGGGTGACCCGTTCTTCTTTATCAGTTTTTTTGTCTCACCAGTCAAACAAACATTTCCTCCGTGTATACCGGCTCTTGGACCTAGGTCAACCATATAATCAGATTTTTCTATTGTTTCACGATCATGCTCGACTACAATTATTGTGTTCCCGAGATCTCTTAGTTGTTTCAATGAGTTTATCAGTTTAACGTTATCAGTTTGATGTAAACCTATGCTTGGTTCATCCAGAACGTACAAAACTCCGGCAAGCTGCGAACCGATTTGAGTTGCAAGTCTTATTCTCTGGGCTTCACCTCCGGAGAGAGTTCTAGCTGATCTATCCAACGTGAGGTAATTTAATCCAACATTTAGTAAAAAACTTAATCTTTCCGTGATTTCTTTCAAAATCGGCTTAGCGATTACCGAATTTCTCTCGTTAAGATTTAATTTCTCAAAAAAATTCAGCGTTTTTTCAATTGATAATGATGTAATTTCAGAAATATTCTTTTCATTTATTTTCACAGAAAGTGATGCCGGTTTAAGTCTTCCACCGTTGCAGGTTGAGCAGGTGTGAGTGTTCATAAACGATTCAGCCCAGTCTCGAATTTTATTTGATGATGTGTTATCAAAATAATGCTTGAGATAATTCTGAACACCATTAAATTTATGATAGTAGGTTACTGCTTTACCCTTTCCGTAAGTATAGCTAAAGGGAATCTTCTCCTTGCTCCCATTTATAAGTACATCAAATTGTTCGCTAGTCAATTTGTTAATTGGAGTATCGAAAGTAAATCCGAATTTAGCTGCAACACCTTCCAATTGGTTAAAAAACCAAATATTCCTCGGTTTTCCGAGTGGAGCAATTCCTTCTTCATTAATTGATTTTGATTTATCAGGAATTATAAGATCGAGATCAAATTCTTTCCTTTCGCCTAAACCATCACAATCGGTGCATGCTCCGAATGGAGAATTGAACGAAAAGGAATTGGGAGCAAGCTCTTGAATGCTGATCCCGCAAAAACTGCAAGCCAAATCGCGGCTGAAAACATTATCTTCTTTCCCATCGTTGATTATTACTAAACCATTTCCATAATTCAATGCCACTTCAATTGATCCGCTTAATCTAAACCGAGAAGAATCAGTTATCTTCAATCTATCAATTACGATTTCAATGTTGTGAATTTTGTATCTGTCAACTTTGAAACCTTTTTCTAATTCTTTGATTTCACCATCCACTCGAACACGAAGAAAACCGTCTTTTTGAATATCCTCAAACAATTCTCTATAATGTCCTTTTCGTCCCCGAACGACAGGAGCGAGAATAGCAATTTTTTTATCGAAGAAATTTGCTTGAATAGAATCGATGATTTGTTCGGTGGATTGTTTTTCAACAGGTCTTCCGCAATTATAACAATGCGGCTTTCCAACGCGGGCAAAGAGAAGTCTCATATAATCATATATCTCGGTAACGGTTCCAACTGTAGATCTTGGGTTTCCCGAAGTTGATTTCTGTTCGATAGAAATTGCCGGACTTAAACCCTCAATCAAGTCAACATCCGGTTTTTCAAGCATGTTCAAGAATTGTCTTGCATAAGCCGATAGCGATTCGATATATCGTCTCTGTCCCTCGGCATAAATAGTATCGAAAGCCAGCGATGATTTTCCCGAACCGCTTAATCCTGTTATAACAACTAAAGAATCGCGGGGAATTTCGAGATCAATGTTTTTAAGATTGTGTTCTCTTGCGCCTTTTATGATAATTTTATTTTCGTAATCCATTTATGTAATTTTCAATTGATCAAAACATGAATTTTACCTATTGTGAGTTATAAAAGCAATTTTTAGATCAATTATTATGCATGAAAAAATAATAACCATCACAAACGCCCCCGAAAGTGAAATAAAAGAAAAAGGATCCCGGTTTTTTGGGAAAGCTTTCCCTGTTTTTTCGAAAGAAGAAGCTGAAAGTATACTTATTGGACTACGGAAAGAATTTTATGATGCAACTCATGTATGCTATGCTTATAAATTATTGCAAGATGATATTAAATATTCGGATGATGGTGAACCGAGCGGAACCGCAGGTATTAGATTATTGAATTCAATTAATCACTTTGAGCTTAGTTATATTTTGGTAGTTTCCATTCGCTATTACGGGGGAACAAAGTTAGGTGTGGGAACTTTGGGAAAGACTTACTATCAAAGCGGAGTGGAAACATTAAAACAAGCTTATATATCCGAAAAGGAATTGTATCAGAAGTTAAAAATTCAGTATGAATTTGAGCACTCAAGCATAATCCATAATGTTATGAATGAATTTAATGCGATAGAAATTAGACAGGACTATTCAGACAAACCGTTAATCTATTGTTCGGTGAAAAAAAAATTTATTGAGGATTTTAGGAAAAAAATAATTGATCTCACCAACGGTAAAACGGACATCAAACTTAATAACTCACCTATTTACATCTAGAGATCTTAAAACTCGATGAGAAAGCCCCAATTTATCGCAAAAATAGCTTTACTATATAAAACAATAAGGTATTATTTTCCGATTAAGAAATCTTGACAAAAAATCTCATTTTACCTACTTTTATAAAAGATATTTGAATCTCTATAAATTATTTAAGTAATCGATTAATCCAATTACCTGAGGATTTAAAGAATGATTTACACAAAGACAGGCGAATATGCCATTAGAGCAATATTATTTTTAGCCAGACAGAAAAAAGACCAGTTAATCATGTCTTCTGAAATTGCCAAAAGCGAGGATATTCCATCACATTACCTTGCAAAAATTCTTCAAAGAATGGCAAAGTACGGATACGTCGATTCATTTAAGGGCAGGGGCGGAGGATTTAAGATAACTGAGTTAGCGAAGAAAAGTTCAATTTTAGAAATTGTAGAACGCGTTGAAGGTCCGGTAATCAATTTAAAATGTGTGACCGGATTAAAGGAATGTTCCGAAGAGACTCCTTGTCCTCTTCATAACGAATGGGCTGAACTGCGCGACAGAATTTACAATCTTATTTCCAGCAGATCCGTTCAAGAGGTAGCTGAAAAATATTCCGAGACTTTAAGACGACAGGTAGATTAAATTTTTTCCCCGGTGACTTTATGCCGGGGTTATTTTTTTATACCAACTCCAAGTCCATCCCCTACCGGAAAAAGTGTTGACACAAGTTTGTCGCTGCTAAAAAAATACGAGTTAAACTTTCGAATATGCTTTGTTGAAATTTCATATTCTTTCGGTACAGTTTGCGAAGCGGGAAATCCTTTCCATAGAAGGTTATCTACAATGTAAATTCCATCATCGTTAAGTAGTTCTATTGACTGGTCGAAAAGTTGTTCATAAGCTTCCTTATCAGCGTCAAGAAAAATAAGATCGTACTTATTAGATAAATTTGGGATGATCTCACTTGCATCACCCTCAATCAAATTTATTTTATTTTGAAAGCCGCTGCGTTCAATATAGCTTTTTGCTATTGTCAAATTATCTTTACTTTTTTCGATTGTATCGATTAAAGAATTTTCCGGCAAAACCTCTGCGATTTGAATTGTTGTAAATGCAATTGCCGTACCCAATTCAAGAACTCGAGAAGGTTTTTTAATTTTAATAAATGTTTTTATTAACTCAACCGATATATCTTCGAGAATCGGAATTTTTCTATGGATCGCATAATTCCTCATCTCAAGAATCAGCGGATCCTCGACTTTGTTGAATTGTTTTATGTAGTCAATTTGAGTTGTATCAAGTATGATTGCCATTCTATTTCACCAAAATAGTTTTCTTTGAATAAATTTCGGATGTTGTGGTCAAAACAATTATATAAACACCGCTGGATACCATTGAACCGAAGTCATTCTCACCATTCCAAATGAAAGCATTTTTACCCGCAGAAAGTTCAGAATTAAAAAGAGATTTTACCTTTCTACCAAGAACATCGAATATTTCAATCCGTGCAGATTCTGTCTTGCCCAAATTAAACTCTATTCTTGTAAAATCCTTAAATGGATTTGGATAAGTGGTCAAGATTCCGGTCATTGAATCATCTTCGTTTATTACGTGTGCTACTTTATAAAATAGATTCTTGGTTCCATAAATATATTTGTATGTGTCACTTTCGGGAAGAAGTTGCATTATATTAGATGAATCGATGAATGAAAATTTTATGTCTAACGTATCTCCATGGTTATAACCGGATAAATCAAAAGCATACTTATTATCCCCTACCATATTCATTAGATATTCTGTTGATCCATTAGAATGTTGAACATGAATTTTCACATTAGAGACTGAATTTCCTACAAAGGATTTATAAAGTTTAATGCCGTTTTCCGTTAATTCAATATTAGGAAAATTAATCGCCCCTATTGCTGAAATGAGACCGTATCCAAAACTATTATCGGGATCCGAAGCACGATCTCCGGATTCCAGCAAAATTCGCCTTACTTGAACATTGTCAAGATGCGGATAATAAGAAACCACCTGTGCTGCTATTCCAGCAATTATAGGTGCTGCGAATGAAGTCCCGCTTCCGTAACCGTAACCTCGATCGAAAGAACGTGCATTATAAACACTTGTTGCTTTTGCCGTGAGATCAGGTTTAATTCTTCCGTCATATGTAGGACCGTAAGATCCGCTTCTATATCGAGAGGAAGATGAAGTATCAACTCCTCCCGCGGCAATTACGTTGAATGCGTCAGCCGGTGCAATTATATAACGCCAAGGCATAAGTCCCTCATTGCCTGCGGAAGTAATAGTAACTATTCCTCTATCGAATGCAAAATTATAAGCTTTTGTAACTATTGTAGAGTTCCCGTCCATATCTTCATAAGTATAATCACCCTCGCCTGAATCAAATTCGTTATAGCCGATGGAACTTGAGATTACATCAACTCCGAGGTTTTCCATCCATTCAACAGCGCGTGCAAAGTTATCCTCTTCAATATGAGTTTCGGTGCCAAGAAATTCGGTCTTTGCTAAAATATAAGACGCATTGAATGCTGGTCCGACAATATTACCTTCATCAAAACCGCCGATTATACTAAACACGGAAGTGCCGTGATAATCTTGATTAGTAAGATCGCCGATTTGGTTTCTTGTGATCGTATCGTTGAATACAAAATCATATTCATCAATTACGTTTCTTAATCTCAACGAAGGATGATCTTTCCAATTAAAACCGCTGTCGAGCAATCCGACTCTTACACCTTCGCCAGTTATACCTTCATTGTGAAGCGGGGGAATATCTGAAAGCTGATATTGAAAAAACGATGGACCGTAATTATAAGTTGTTTCATCGCTTGATATAGATAAAAAATTATTCACAGATTTCTTATCATCAATACTCTTAAACCTTATCTTTCTTACAGGTTCAATCATTTCAACAAATGGAAGATTTTCTACGGTTTTAAGAATTGAAATATCTTTCACCGTAACCGAAACCGCATTCATCCATTTAATTTTGTGAATAATTTTAAAACCGAAATTTTCCAGAGTTAAGATATAATCTGCAAATACAGGAAGATCAGCTTGTGTAAGTATGTCATTATCTGAAGATAAAACTTTTTGTCTTCTCAGTACTGCCTCATGAGATATTCCTAAACTTTCAGGTGTTGTTTTTAGAAGCTGATTTTCGGATGGCCCTTTATCCACAAAGTAGACAAAATATTTTTCTTGAGTATAACTAAGTTCAAGAAAAAATAAAATTAAGAATATTATTCTGATCCATCTCATAACAAAGCAATTATAAAGAAATGTAAATGAAAAGAATACTGCAAAATTAATCCACAATCATTGCTATTCGGTTAAATCTTATCGACCCCAAAAGTTTGAAGAATTCCGAGAAAGATATGTTTGGGTTCCAAGACCAATAAATCATCAGAGCCTGGCCCACAATTTTATCTCTCGGCACCAATCCCCAAAAACGGCTGTCAGCGCTATCGTCACGATTATCCCCCATCATAAAATAGTAATCTTTTTTTATTACATAGAAATCAGCAGGTTTACCATCGATATAAACATCACCGTTTTTCAATTCAGTAACTCTTCTCTCGTGTTCGCGATCAATTAAAGTTTTCCACCAATCGATATTTGCTGGACTTAATTTTATTGTATCACCTATTTTCGGGATTATATAAGGACCATAGTTATCCTTATTCCAACCGCTCCCCTTCGGAAAAATGTCCTGCTGAGGCACACCTTCGGGAATAAAATAGTTTGCGTTATACTGAATCATCGGAGGTCTTTCGGCTTCAACACCGTTTCTAAAAACAACTTTTCTGTCGATTACAATTGTATCTCCAGGAGTTCCGATGCATCTTTTAACATAATTAAGGATTTCTTTCGGTTTGAATTCATCTCTATCGCCGGGATATTCGAATACAACAATATCTCCTGCTTCAGGTTCTCTTATCGCCGGAAGTTGAAAATAAGGGAGTTCAATATTTGTAAAAGGAATGTTTCTAGGTGACGAGGATCCGTAAATGAATTTATTCACAAATAGAAAATCGCCGATTAATATAGTCTTTTCCATAGAACCCGTAGGTACGCGGGAAGTTTCGATTAAAAATGTTTTTATTAAAAGTGCAGCAACAGCAGCAAACAATAAGTTTTTTAGAAAATCCAAAAATCGTCTCAGAGGAGATTTATTAACAACTTTTTTCTTCATTTAATCCTTCTCTTAATCTTCAATTTGTAGAACAGCCAAAAATGCTTCCTGCGGAATCTCAACATTTCCAACTTGCTTCATTCTTTTCTTTCCTTCTTTCTGTTTTTCCAGCAGTTTACGTTTACGAGTTATATCACCGCCGTAACATTTTGCCAAAACATTTTTACGTAGAGCTTTGATTGTAGTGCGCGAGATAACCTTGTTCCCAATTGCAGCTTGAACAGCAATTTCAAACATCTGCCGTGGAATTAAATCTTTGAGTTTCGAACAGACTTTTCTTCCCCAATCATAAGCTTTATCTTTATGAACAATTATTGACAAAGCATCGACCGGTTCCCCGTTAAGCAGAATATCCAACTTCTGAAGATCGGATTCCCTGTAACCGATGTATTCGTAATCGAAAGATGCATAACCGCGAGTAGTCGATTTCAACTTATCGTAGAAATCAAATATAATTTCTGAGAGAGGAAATTCAAATTGCAAGTCGGCTCTTGTCGGATCGATATATGTAGTATTTTTATAAACACCCCGTTTATCCATTGCAAGTTTCATGATGTTTCCAACGTACTCGCTCGGAGTAACAATCTGTGATTTTATATAAGGTTCTTCAATGTACTCGATTTCTCCCAATGGCGGCATTTCCGCCGGATTATCAACTACAATCTTTTTTCCACTTTTTGTAAATACATAATACTCAACGTTTGGCAGGGTTGTTACGATAGATTGATCATATTCTCGTTCAAGTCTTTCCTGAACAATTTCCATGTGAAGCATTCCAAGAAATCCACATCTAAAACCGAAACCCAGTGCAGCTGAAGTTTCAGGCGCATAGAAAAGAGCTGAATCGTTCAATCTGAATTTTTCGAGTGCATCCCTTAAGTCCTCAAAATCATCGGAAGATGTCGGATACAATCCGCTGAAGACCATCGGTTTAATTTCACGATAACCGGGAAGAGGTTTTTCAGCTCCATTTTTGCTGTGAGTTACCGTATCACCGACTTTGGTATCGTGAACATCTTTAACACCTGCAATTAAATAACCAACATCTCCGGCTTTTAATTCTTTAGTTTTCTTTTTTGTTAACTGGAGAATCCCGATTTCTTCGGCGAAAAATTTCTTCCCGTTTGCGAAAAACTTTATCTCATCTCTCTCTCTGATAATTCCGTTCATAACCCTAATATAAGCAATAGCGCCGCGGTAAGAATCAAAAATAGAATCAAAAACTAGGGCTTGGAGGGGTTTTTCCTCATCGCCTTTAGGAGGAGGAATTCTTTTCACAACAGCTGAAAGAATTTTATCAATTCCTACTCTTGTTTTTGCACTGGCTAAAATAATATCATCCTCTTCACAGCCGATCAAGTCAATTATTTGAGATTTAACAACATCAACCATCGCACTCGGTAAATCAATCTTATTTATAACCGGAATAATTTCCAATCCGGCTTCGATTGCAAGATACAAATTGCTTATGGTTTGAGCTTCGACACCTTGTGCAGCATCTACTACAAGTAGCGCTCCTTCGCAAGCAGCTAATGATCTGCTCACTTCGTATGAAAAATCAACGTGTCCGGGTGTATCGATGAGATTTAGAGTGTATATTTCACTATTCTCATCCTTGTATTTCATCTGGATTGCATGGGATTTTATTGTGATTCCGCGCTCTCTTTCTAAATCCATATTATCGAGCAACTGAGATTTTGCCTCTCTAGCAGTAATCGAACCGGTAAATTCCAATAAACCATCGGCAATTGTTGATTTCCCGTGGTCAATGTGCGCAACTATGCAGAAATTTCTTATCTTTTCCATATTCATTTTAATTTAGCTAGTTAATATAAGGACGAGTTGAGGTAATATCAATTTAGAAAGGTTTCGCCACTCCCCTATTATACTTCCGTTTCAAGTGAAATTCATTTTTCTTAGATTGCATGGAAAATATTACAATTTATGAAGCGGTTTTTATTATACATATTACTCATTTTTCCTTTGACAACTTTGACAATTGCGCAGAAAGTTAATTTTGCTATTTTGAGTTCACCCCAAATTGGAAAACAAGAAAATCAATCTATCTTTAAAAATATCCTTCAGCAGATCTCAAGTTTAAAGGAGCTGGAATTTGCAATAATTTTAGGAAACTTAACTGAAAACGGAACCAAGCAGGAATTTACAAATCTTAGAAATATCTCAAAGAATTTAAAGATCCCACTTTATGTGCTTCCTGGTGAAGCGGATATAAGTTCAAACTTGCTTTCTGAATTGAATTTTATTGAGGTTTTGGGTGATACACGATTTTCGATCACACAAGATAGTCTCTTAATATGCGGAATAAGAACCGCCCAGAATAATACAGGCGGAATTCCGCACATTTCTATCGAAGATAGAAATTGGATTTTTGAACTTATTGATGAAAACACAAAACATTGTTTGTTAATTTTAGATAACGTTCCGGAAAAAATACAAAATATAAATATTTTATTGGATGGGCTTGTCGAAAAAGAAATAAAATTAATTATTTCAGCTGAATCAGCTTCTAAATTTTCAAATAACAGTATGGTACAAATTGCCTCTCTTCAAAAAAATTTATGTAATAAATTTTCAATAAACGATTCAGTTCTAGAAACATATTCGGGCAAGGATTTTTTTAGTCTTAAGAAAAATGTCACAACTGAATTTAAGCTCCCCACCACTGAAGTTGTAGAGACAGAACAAACCGAATCGGAAATCGTTTGGCAGAAAAGCATAAATTATTCCGTTACTGCAAACCCGGTTTTAAGCAAAAACAGAATTTTCGTGATCGATAAATTGGGACTTATTTACGCATTCGGTTTTAATGGAAAACAAATTTGGCAAAATGATCTTTTCGGTGATGTCATTTCATCCGGTGTTTATGCGGATAATTTCTTTGCCTCCGCAACGCTTCAGGGAGATTTAAGTACAATAAATTCCTCCAATGGCGATCTTTTACAAACAATAGGATTTAATCAAGCAATAACAACCGATTTAATTACATTCAACTACAGAGGCAGGAAGCGGCTGATGATTCCAAAATCGACAAATTCAAATGCAGTGGTTCTTGCCGGAACAGAATCGGGAGAAGTATATTGTCTCGATATTGAAACACTCGAGCAGATTTGGAAAAATAACTCTTCAAGGTTTGCAGTAATCGGAAAGCCGGTTTATTATAACGACAAAATATTTTTTGCAAATATAAACAATGAAATATTTTGTATTGATGCAAATGAAGGATGGTTAATTTGGAAATGGTCATCGAGTAAGACTAGCACAGAAAATGCGTTGGGCGGCAGCTTATTAGTTGGGAATAATATATTATTCTATGCCTCATCTAACGGAAATATTTATTCTGTTGATGCTAATTTGGGAAAGCTACTTTGGAAAAATGAGAAAATTGATGCTTCTAAAGGAGTTTCAATTTCTGCCGACGAGAAGACTCTCTATCTAAAAAGTAGTGAGGATAAATTTCATATTCTTAATGCCAGCGACGGTAAAATTATTAAATCGATCAATATGCGTTACGGTTGGGATAATTCCGAAGCCGCTGCTCTTGAAGGAAAAAATATAATCATGGTTCCGGCATCAAACGGTAGAGTGTATAGGATCAACAGCGAATATCTTTATAAAACAATTTTCATAGCCCGGAACGATCCGATTATTTCTATTGATCATATAGAAAACGAACCTAACAACTATTTTATAACTACTGCAGACGGAAATCTTTACAAAATTAGATACGAAGAGGAATAATATTGTTAAATATTGAAGGTGTTATTTTTGACATCGACGGAACACTTTGCAAAACCAACCAATTAATTTTTGAATCATTCAGACACATCAACAAAAAATATTCGGGAAGAAATCTAACCGATACAGAAATTATCTCCTACTTTGGCCCCACCGAAACCGAGATCATATCAAAACTTTTTCC
>JAGFIY010000032.1 GCA_024103215.1 Melioribacteraceae bacterium
GAAGCAGAAATGCCTGGTGTAAAGAAAGATGAAATTAAGATTTCGATAAAGGATAATGTTTTGACAATCGAAGGCGAAAAGAAATTTTCTGAGGAGAAAAAAGAAAAAGAGTACTATAGAAGCGAAAGAAGTTACGGTGCTTTCAAAAGAAGCTTTACATTACCTGAAGATGTTGACGTTGAAAACGTGAAAGCGAAATTTGAAGATGGAATTCTTTCATTGTCGATGAACAAGATTGAACCAAAACAACCGGAAGTGAAAGAAATTAAAGTTAATTAAAAGCAGATTGCGGCAGCTTGCTGCCGCTTTTCATTTAAGGAGGAATTGAAATGGGAAAGATAATAGGAATTGATTTAGGTACGACCAACTCTTGCGTTGCCGTAATGGAGGGTAACGAACCGGTTGTTATACCGAATTCCGAAGGTGGAAGAACTACACCTTCTGTAATTGGTTTTACTAAAAGTGGAGAAAGATTGGTAGGACAGCCGGCTAAGCGTCAAGCGGTTACCAATCCGAAAAATACGGTATTCTCAATCAAGCGATTTATGGGAAGACGAAAGGATGAGGTTGAACACGAAATTCACGAAGTTCCTTACCAAGTAGTCGAAGGCGACAATGGAACTGCTCGTGTTAAAATAGATGATAGAGTTTATTCTCCCCCGGAAATCAGTGCGATGGTTCTTCAGAAGATGAAGAAAACTGCAGAAGATTACCTGGGACAAGAAGTAACCGAAGCTGTAATTACAGTCCCGGCATATTTTAACGATGCACAGAGACAAGCTACAAAAGATGCCGGTGAAATTGCAGGTCTTTCAGTTAAACGAATTATAAACGAACCAACCGCTGCGGCGCTTGCTTATGGACTCGATAAGAAAAACAAAGAACAGCTTGTTGCCGTATATGATTTAGGAGGCGGTACGTTCGATATATCGATACTTCAGTTGGGCGATGGTGTGTTTGAAGTGAAATCTACAAACGGCGACACTCATCTTGGTGGTGACGATTTCGATCAGCGATTGATAGATTATTTGGCAGATGAGTTCAAGAAGGATGAAGGTATTGATCTCAGAAAAGATCCGATGGCCTTGCAGAGACTTAAAGAAGCTGCCGAAAAAGCAAAAATCGAATTATCATCCTCGATGTCCACAGATGTTAATTTACCGTTTGTTACCGCAACTCAAGACGGTCCAAAACATTTGAACATAACAATTTCTCGTTCAAAGTTCGAGCAATTGGTTGATGATTTAATTGAAAGAACAGCTGGACCTTGTGAACAAGCAATAAAAGATGCAGGAGTTTCGGCATCGCAAATAGATGAAGTGATATTAGTAGGCGGTTCAACGAGAGTTCCGAAAGTTGTTGAAACCGTTAAGAAGATATTCGGTAAAGAGCCTCACAAAGGTGTGAACCCCGATGAGGTTGTTGCCGTCGGTGCGGCTATTCAAGGCGGTGTGCTTTCAGGAGATGTTAAAGATGTACTTCTTCTCGACGTTACGCCTCTCTCTTTGGGGATCGAAACTCTCGGCGGTGTTATGACAAAACTTATTGAGGCAAACACAACAATTCCGACGAGAAAGAGTGAAGTTTTCTCCACGGCTGCGGATAATCAGCCTTCGGTTGAAATTCATATTCTTCAGGGTGAAAGACCGATGGCTCAGGATAACAGATCGCTCGGAAGATTTCATCTTGACGGAATTCCCCCTGCACCTAGAGGAGTGCCGCAAATTGAAGTTACTTTCGATATAGATGCAAACGGAATCTTAAACGTAAGTGCAAAAGACAAAGCAACAAATAAAGAACAAAGTATCAGAATCACTTCTTCAAGCGGATTGAATGAAGAGGAAATTGAAAAGATGAAGAATGCGGCAAAAGAACATGCTGCTGAGGATAAGAAGAAGAAAGAATCTGTTGAAGTTAGAAATCAAGCAGATAATCTCGTATTCCAAACCAAGAAGCAGATTACTGAATTGGGAGATAAAATTCCTGCAGATGCAAAATCAAAACTTGAAGCAGAAATTACAAAAGTTGAAGATGCATTGAAAACAAACGATACGAACACCATAAAATCTGCAACCGAGAACCTAAATAAAGTTTGGGGTGAAATTGCTCAGAATCTTTATCAGCAGCAAGGCGGACCTCAAGGTGCACCGGGTGCGGATCAAAGCGAAGGTCAACAATCCAGCACTTCGGCTGAAGGCGATGCTAAGAAGACAGACAGCGATGTTGAAGATGCATCTTATGAAGTAGTAGATGACGACAAAGAAGATAAATAATTAAGGAGGATGCCATGACAACAGAAAATAAAGAAATGGTAAAAGTTGAAGAGAAAAAATTCAACGAGTGGGATGAAGCCCTTAAGAACGAAACTTGGGTTCCGCCTCTGGTTGACATTATCGAAAGCGAGGATAATTATCTCCTCATTGCGGATATGCCCGGGGTCGAACGTAATAATATCAAGATCAAAATTGAGGACGAGTATCTTATTCTAATGGGAAGAATTGATTACGATAAAATGAAGAATCAATCCTACGTGTTGAAAGAAAAAAGTCTTGGAAACTTTTATCGAAAATTCAAAATATCCGATAGTGTTGATGATAGAGACGTAGAAGCTAAATATGAAAACGGACAATTGATGTTACGATTAGCTAAGAGTGAGCGGATGAAAACAAAGATAATCTCCATTGATTAACTTTCCCACTAACTGAAAGTCCGGTTAACGCCGGACTTTTTTATTTTCCTATTCCATAATTTTTCAGCATTTTAAGCAAACCCTGGTAACTTAAACCCAAATGTTCTGCAGTTTTAGTTTTGTTCCCTCCGTATGAATTCAAAACCTTTTGCACAAGCCATTTTTTCGCATCCTCGAGTTCGGTCATATTAAGGTCGTGAAAATGATACTTATACTTTCCGTTTACCGAATTAATTTTTGAAAAATCGAGCAGCAGTTCAATTGGTGTTCCGCTGTTCGGAAACAAAACCCATTTTTGTGCAAAGTTTGAAAGCTGTCTGATGTTGCCTGGCCAATCGTATTGCTTAAGAATTTTCAATTCTTTGTCGCTTAACTTTTTCGGAGATGTCTTAAACTTTTTCGAGAATTTTTTTATAAAATGTTCAAGCAGAAGTTCAAAATCATCCATCCTTTCTCTAAGGGGAGGAAGATGAAGTTCAACATTTGATAATCTATGAAAGAGGTCAGACCGGAATAAATTATATTCAATTGCGTCATGAATATTTCTATTGGTTGTGGAAATTATTTGAACGTCTATCCTAATTTCTTCGGTGCTTCCGAGTCTTTTTACTGTTCTGTTTTCAACACTTCTTAATAATTTCGCTTGCAGTTCTATCGGTATTTCCGTTATCTCATCTAAAAATAAAATTCCTTTATCAGCAATCTCGAACAATCCTGCCTGAGAATTTCCCGCACCAGTGTATGAGCCTTTTGTATAACCGAAAAGTTCTGATTCAAACAAGGAAGCAGAAAGTGCGGGACAATTTACCGGAACGAATGGTTTATTGTTCCTAACGCCGTTTCTGTAAATATAATTCGCTAGAAGTTCTTTCCCGGTACCGCTTTCTCCGCTTATTAAAATATTTACGGGAACCGAAGCTGCTTTTTTTGCATTTTCTAAGATTAGTAAAAAATCATTCGATTCGCCGACCATCAAATCAACTTGATCAACTCCGGTTTCTTGTGAGAGCTGCGAGCTGAGTATTTGATTCTCTTTCTCCAGACGTTCTTTCAGTTTTATGTTCTCGAGTTCCGTTTGCTGATTTTTTAAAATCTTATTTACAGTTGAATATAACTCGCTTTCATCATATGGTTTCTTTAAGATATCTTCTACACCCAATTTTATAGCTTTAAGAATTGATTCTTCCTCACTATACCCGGTTATCAAAAGGTATTTCAGCAAGGTTTTGCTGATTCTGGTCTTTTCAATAACCTCCAAGCCGCTTGAAGCGGGCAATTTTAAATCAACTATTGCAAGGTTGAATTTTTCGTTTAATAAAAGGCTTATCGCTTCTTCTGCAGTATTTACACAAATAATTTCATAACCCATTGATTTTACCGCAAGCCTGATATTTTCAAGCGAATTTTCTTCGTCGTCCACCGCTAATATTCTAATTCTATCATTCATCTTTATCAATTTTTATTGGGATTGAAACAGTTACTTCAGCTCCTTTATCAGTGTTCTTAAGCTTCATTTTGCCGTTTACCGAATCAACAATTCTTTTAACTATCCATAGACCTAAACCCGTACCTTTTCCTTTTTCTTTTGTTGTCTTAAAAGCTTCAAATGCGCTGGTCAAAATTTTGGTATCAAATCCGGTTCCCGAGTCCCGGATTTTAATGATACCAAAATCGCTCTCAGAATTATAATAGACTAATATTTCCTTCTTTTTGGAATTTGACTCTAAAATTGCATCCTTAGCGTTAAACAAAATATTAGTTAAGATTTGACTCAGTTCCGTGTAGTCTATTTTTAATTTAGAATTTCCATTTATTTCAGCAGTTACGTTTATGCCGAGCATTTCGAACTGCTTACCGAACAGCAGCATCCAGTCCTCCCAAGCTTCCTCGAAAGTGCAGAAGTGTTTTTGTTCGGTAAGCTTTGAGGAAAGCAGAAATTTTTCAACTATAACCTTAGCTCTTTTTGAAGCCCGTTCGATTAAATTTATGTTTTCGGAATCGTTTTCGTCTGATCTTTCTTTTGTCTTTAATCTTTGAGCGCTGTTTAGGATTGCGCCGATTGGGCTATTCAACTCGTGAGCGATGCTGCTTGCAATTGTACCCACAACCGCAAGTTTTTCAGCTTGAATTAGTTTTGCTGTAGTTTCTTCCAACTCTTCCTTCTGCTTGCTTATTTTTTTTGAGGCAGTGTGCATTGTTAGTCCCCAAAGGAAAATAATAAGCATCAATAAGAATGAAATACTCAAAGCAACAATCCACATAGTGTGTGTTGAAATTCGTTTATACCATGGAACATAAACCAAATTGTACATATAAGTTCCGTCCAAACTAATTGAATAATACTTATCGGTCAGCGGGAGGTACATCAATTTTGCATCTATGGGGATTGAAGCTAAGAGATTTAAATTATTATCATAAATATAACTTCGTTTCTCATTCTCTGCAATTCTTTCGCCTAAGAGAAAAGTTTCATTCCCCCGGAGAAAAAACCTATGGTCGGTTAATTTCACCGATTTAGTGAACCAGTTATCTATACGATCAATTGGCAAAACAGCAACATCACTTTCGGGTGTGGTCATTCTTACAAATTTGTTTTGAAACAAAACGGTATTGAGTCTAACCGGAGAATAAAATTTATGAACTATTTCACCGTTGTGAATATTCAATTTAATTATACTGCCGTTTGCTGTATCCTGCTTACTTCTGTGATATAAACCCACAAAAACATCAGAATCAATTGCCTTTGAAGCCTTTGTCCACGTGTACTCGCCTCCTAAAGACACTTCCCAAATTTTTTCGCCCATTTTGTTCAAAGCAAAAACATCTGTAGTAAAATCGTCCGAATAATCCGGGCTGTTTTTGTTTGGCGAATCGGAATTTAT